>NZ_JAFCWM010000027.1:0-64390 GCF_049897565.1 Massilia sp. TWR1-2-2
CCGACAGCGGCGCTGCATCTGGCGCGGCCGGCACGTCCGGGGCCAATTGGTAAGCCACTACCCATTTGCGCAGCAGGTTGGCATTGACGCCGTGCTTGAGCGCCATGCCCGCTAGCGAGGCGCCCGGCTGCAGGCAAGCCCTGGCTAAGGACCGCTTCGATTCCGCTTCGTAGCGGCGCCGGCCATCACGCCCAGTGCCCGTCCCTACCAGCCGAAACTCTGAGTCAGTTCGTATCTCTTGCATAGGTGTCCACCTCCATAAGTGGACGCCTATGCTCCGCTCCTTTGAATCGCTGCGCTAGGTGCGGAGAAATTCGCGCTTACGATTGTTTCATCCGGATGCCTGTACATGATGGCATGGGGACGCGAATGCAGTTCTTGGGATGACTCAGTGGATTGGGCGAACATTGATAAATTTGGAGATAGTCCGATCCCTGACGACGAATTTGTCGTTACAACCTGGCACGAAGATGAACCGCTAAAGGAAGTATTTTGGTTCTCAAAGACTTTGGCGGTGCACTCCTCCGTCGATATTGTCCAAACCGTCGTTCTCGATATCTCGGTGACAAGTCGAGAACACGAACTGCTGAGCTTGTACGAGTCGGCATGAATGTCGGCTTTCGGTCGATAGCGGACGCTCTCGTATGATGACGGCTTCCGGCCAGTAGGAGACATTCCAAGGGTAGGTGGGGACTTGATTTTTTCGTTCGAGCATTTAATCCTTAAAGGAAGGTGTATGGGACTGTCAAATTGGTGGCGCGATAAATGTAGCGATTTTTCCCTCTATCCGAAAGACGAGTCATACATCTTGATGGCCATGTGTGTCACGTGGGCGCTTTCCGATGTTGGCATCACAAGTAACCTTTCTGGCGCACCAAAGCCAGTACTGGATCCGCTCGCCATTCGCTATCTCTCGTTCATGTTGGTGTGGCTGGCCGGAAGTGTGGTCATCCTCTTCCTCACGCGGCACCTTTATCGAAAATATAGTCAGCAACCGGCCACAAGCGATCATTCCCTGGGAGCCAAAATGCTCAGTGTTGTGGGAACGGCCTTGCCTCAATGATCGCGCGGCTCGAACGGGAATTCTGTTTGTTCTCAAGACTGGGATGCCGTGGGAGTACCTGCCGCGTGAGCTCGGCTGCGGCTGCGGCATGACGTGCTAGTGTTGGCTTCACGAATGGATGCGAGCGAGCGTCTTCATCGCCGCCGTAGATTGCGCATCGGCTTCAGCGAAGAGCGGCGCTCTTAGTGCTTGCGGTGCTGCAGGAACCAGTCGAACAGGCCGGCGTCGCCGTAGGCATGGACCCAGGCGTCGGCATGGCCGCCGTCGGCCAGCATCGTGTAGGTGACGTCGCCGCCGGACGCCCTGAGCGCGGCCACCATGCGCGCCGATTCCTGCTCTGGCACCGACTGATCTTTCTTGCCGTGAAATACCCACGTCGGCACGTCCTTCAGCTGGCCGATGCGCAGCGTGTTGCCGCCGCCGCACACCGGCGCGATGGCGGCGAAGTAGCTGGGGTAGTTGATCGCCAGGTCCCAGGCGCCGTAGCCGCCCATCGACATGCCGGTCAGGTAGACGCGGTTGCGGTCGACGTTGTACTTGGCCAGTACCTCGTCGATCAGGCCCTTGAGCTGGCTGGCGTGCCACCACTCGCCGTCCGGCGCCTGCGGCGACACGACCATGAAGGGGAAGGCCGGATCCTTCCCGGCAATGGCCGGCGGGCCCCACGCCTTCACCTTGTTCAGGTCGCTGCCGCGCTCGCCGGAGCCGTGCAGGAAGATAATCAGCGGAACCGGCGCGCCCTTGGCAGCATATGACTTGGGCAGGAAGGCGAGGTAGTTGACCTTGCTGTGGACCATGACGCTGCGCGTTTTTTGCGCCGGCGGCGACGGGGTCTGGGCCGACACCGCGCTCGACAGCGCGAGGCCGGCGGCCAGCATCTGCAGGAAGGCGGGCTTGATCATGGGGCCTCTTTCAAGCGTGGATGGCGTCCGTTCACTCTAGCATAACGATCGCCAGTGCAAACGGCGGCCCGAAGGCCGCCTTTGATCGGTCACCGGATTGCCGTTACTTGCCGCTCAGGCAGGTCTTCATGAATGCCTTGCGCGCGTCGCCCTTTTTACCGGTGGCGTCCGCGTTGCAGGTCTTCATCCTGGTCTGCTGGGCGGTGGGCGCCTTGACTGGCTTTGCGCTCAGGCATTCCTTCATGAACGTCTTGCGGTCGTCGCCTTTCTTGCCCGTCGCGTCGGCATTGCAAGTGACCATCTTGCTTTGCTGCGCCGTCTTGGCGGC
The DNA here is from genome assembly GCF_049897565.1 of Massilia sp. TWR1-2-2. NCBI lineage: Bacteria > Pseudomonadati > Pseudomonadota > Betaproteobacteria > Burkholderiales > Oxalobacteraceae > Massilia > Massilia sp. TWR1-2-2. The sequence goes on from NZ_JAFCWM010000027.1 coordinate 2,294, forward strand.
GGGCGCGGGCGCGGCGGCCTGGGCGAAAGCAAAAGCGGACATCGACAGCGCGACACAAGCAACAACAAGTTTCTTCATGATGATTTCCCCAGGTTATGGAACTGCGCAAGTCGCCGGCTTGCTTGCCGACGGTGACTAAAAGCAATCATGCCGCCGATTCGATGTAATGACAAGCAAATTGCATATCGAGAGGGGATTCGCCATCGCGCTTCACCTCGCTTGCCTTTTCGCTAATGGATGCTACTCTGCATGCTCGATCCGATAACCCAGCAATCAGGAGACAACATGTCATACATCGACGGTTTCATCACCCCGGTACCGAGGGACAAGATTGATGCGTACAAGCGCATGTCGACCACGTGCGGCGCCATCTGGAAGGAATTCGGGGCGCTGAGCTTTCGTGAGTGCATCGCTGACGACGTCAAGCCCGGCCAGTGGACCTCGTTTCCGCAGGCGGTCAAGCTGGAAGAAAATGAAGTGGTCGTGTTCTCGTGGATCGAATACGCCTCGCGCGCCGACCGCGACGCCATCAACGACAAGGTCATGAAGGATCCGCGCCTGGAAGAGTTCATGAAGCCCGAGGCGATGCCGTTCGACGGCAAGCGCATGATTTACGGCGGCTTCGAGACGCTGGTCCAACTGTAAGGCGTCCGCGGTTCACAGCAGCGACAGCGCCGGGCCGTCTTGCGGGCCGAGCCAGGTCGATGCGAAGCGCTTGCGCGTGGCAGCCAGTGCCGGCGCGTCGCCGCGCTTGCGGTAGACCTCGACCAGGCCGCGCAGCGCCCAGCCGTTGCTCGGCGTGCGCGCCAGCGAATCGCGGAAAGCCTGCTCGGCCTCGTCGAGCCGGCCGGCGCGCAGCAGCGCCGCGCCGAGCGACTGCCGGACCGGGTAATACCAGGATGGCGGCTCGATGTAGGGCAGCGCGTCCTGCACCGCCACCGCTTCCTGGTAGGCCGTGATGGCAGCCGGCAGGTCGCCCCTGGCGTCGGCCACGCGGCCGGCGGCGACCGCGCGCGCGGTCTGCACGATTTCCCTGGCCGGCACCCCCCAGTCGGTCAGCGGCTTGAAGTCGCCGCTGCGCTCGATATTGGTGAGCGCATCGACCTCGGCGGCGGCCGCAGCCAGCGCACCCTTGCGCGCCAGGCCGGTGGCGCGGGCGTAGTGCCACATCGCCTTCACCAGCACGAAGGCGGGCCCGGGGTCGGGCAGCGCGACCAGCACATCCGGGCTGGAAAACTGCACGTGCGAGAAGTACGGCGCCGCCTTGACCGGCTGCAGCACGGCGAACTCCTTCACCAGGTCGGCGCCGATCGACTTGTCGAGCTTGTCGGCGGACGCCAGCGCGGTCTTGCCGTCGCCGCCCATCAGCGCCGACACCATGACGAAATGGATGTTGTGCGGATAGTAGGAACCCTTGTAGACCGGGTCGCTGGCCGACGTGCGGAAATATCTTTCGTCGACGGCGATGGCGGCGACGTTCGAGTCGAGTGCTTCCTTGTACAGGCCGATGCGGTAGTAGATGTGCGACGGCATGTGGACGATGTGGCCGGCGCCGGGGATCTGCGCGGCCAGCACGCGCGCCGCCGGCAGCGCCTTGTCCGGGTGGGTCGACGCCTCCATCGCGTGGATGTAGTAATGCGCCGCGCCCGGATGGGTCGGATTGCGCTCGAGCACGCGCTCGAGCGCGGCGACCAGGTCGGCGGTGCGGTTCTTCGGCCGGCTGCCGCCCGCTTCCCAGTAGTCCCACGGCGACAGGTCCATCAGCGCTTCGGCGTACAGCACCTGGATGGTGTCGTCATTGGGAAAGGCGCGCGCGGCGTCGGCCATCGCATCGGCGTAGGCACGGTCGAGTGGCGCGCGGTCGGCCGGCGGCGTGGCCTGGTAGCGGCGCGCGACGGCGCGGATCAGCACCTGTTCGGCCGGCTTCGCAGTGCCGGCGCGCGCGCGCGCATTGGCCGCGGCGGCGGCGGCCGGCGCTGCCGCGGCGGGGAACATCGGCGCGTTGATGTTCGGGCCCAGCACCAGCGCCTCGCCCCAGTAGCACATGGCGCAGCCGGGATCGACCTGCTGCGCGGCGCGAAAGGCGCGCGCCGCTTCGGCGTGGTTGAAGGCAAACAGCAAGCGCATGCCCTGGTCGAAATATGCCTGCGCCCCGGCGCTGGTGGTGGTGACCGGCACGTGCAGCTTGCCCAGGTCCTGGTACAGCGGCGGCGTGCCCTCGCTGGCCGGCGCCGGCAACTGGCGGCCGGGCGTGAAAGGCCTGGTCTCGGCCTGCGCCAGCACCAGCTGATCGAGCAGCGGCGGGCGGCCCGGCCGTGCCGGCGCGCAGGCGGCGCGTTGGGCGAACAGCGGATCGAAGGCGGGAATTTGGGTGGGCCGCTCGGCCGAGGTTGGCGCGAACGTGGCCAGCGTGAGCGCGCCGGCGGCGACAACCGCCGCGACCAGTGTCATCCGTCTCATCTGTCCCCCTTCCGGCGCGCGAACCTCGCCAGCGCGTACATACAGTCTAATCAAAAAAAACCACGGCATCAAGCGGGTAGAATCGTCACCATCAGGTACGGAGGAGCGCTTGCCATGATGCCGAAGGTCGTGTGGGTGCTGTTGCCGCTGGCGCTGTACGGCGCCTGGCTCGGCGTGGCGGCGGCGCGCGGGCGCCTGCCGCCGCGCCAGTCGCTCAACGTGCAGACCTCGCTGCTGCTGGTGGCCTACCTGCTGGCGACCGCGGGCCTGGGCATCTTCTGGGTCGCCAACCAGCAGCTGCCGGTGTTCGACTGGCACTACCTGTTCGGCTACTGCACTGTGCTGCTGGTGTCGATCCACCTGTTCTTCAACCTGCCGCTGGTGGTGCGCTGGCTGCGCGGCCCGCCGCGCGCCGCCGCCCCGCGCGGCCGCATTCGCGCGCTGAAGGCATTCGTCATCGTCGCCGCGCTCGGCGCCGCATTTTTCCTCGGTACGCGGCAGCGCGCCACCGAAGCGCTGCCGCTGACCGTCGCCGGCGCCGCGGCTGACGGCGGCGCCGTCGCCGCGCTGGTGCGCTTTCACGAGTTCTCGTCCGAATCGCGCGCCAGCGTGTTCCGGCGCGCCCCCGGCATCGAGTGGGGCGCGGCGCCGCCGGCGTTCAAGAGCTATCCGAACGCGCGGCACGTCGCCCTGCCGGCGGGCGGCGTCGGCGCCGCTGGCCTCAGCGCGGCGCTGCGTGCGGCGCCAGCTTCCGTGCGCGCGCAGCCGCTGCGCCTGGCCGAACTGGGCGACATCCTGTTCATGGCGGCCGGTGTCACCGCGCGGCGCGGCGGCAATGCGCTGCGCGCGGCGCCGTCGTCCGGCGCACTGTTCTCAAATGAGCTGTACGTGATCGCGCGTGCTGTCGCCGGCTTGCCGGCCGGCGTCTATCACTACGACCCCGACCGGCACCGCCTCGACGTGCTCGGGACTATCCCGGCCGTCACCGGCGCGCCGGCCGCCGACGACGCCGACGCGCTGCTGGTCGCCACTTCCATCTTCCGCCGCACCGGCTACAAATACCGCGACCGCGCCTACCGCTACGTCACCGCCGACACTGGCCACCTGCTGGAAAACCTGCGCGCCGCCGGCCACGCCGCCGGTATGCGTGCGCAGCTCGAGAGCCGCTTTGACGACGCGCAGCTGGCAAGGGCGCTCGGCGTCGACGGCGTGGAGGAGGGCGTGCTGGCGGCGATGGCGCTGCGGCGTGGCGGCGCCGCGCCGACGCCGCCCGCACGCTTCGCCGCGCCGTCGCCCGCACCCGGCGGCGCGCTCGGCATCACGGGCGCCGTGCATCAGGCCACGTCACTCAGGCTGGCGGTGGATGGCGCCGGATCGGTTGCGCTGCCGGCGCCGGAGGCTGCGGCCATGCCGCTCAGGCGCGTGATCGGACAACGCCGCAGCGCGCGCCGCTTCGCGGCAGATCCGGTGTCGCTGGCCGCGCTGTCGTCGCTGCTGGCCGACATGGCGCAGCCGCCGCAGCTGTCGGACGCGGTGCGCATCCATCTCGTCGTCAACCGGATCAATGGGCTGGCGCCCGGCGTGTACCGCTATCTCGATGCGCATGCGCTTGAGCCGGTGCGTGGGGGCGAACTCGCCGCCGCGGCGCAGTCGGCGGCGCTGGCGCAGGATGTTATCGGCGCCGCCGCGGTGGTGCTGGTGCTGTCGGTCGAGCGCGAGCCGATGCTGGCCGGCGGCGCGCGCGGCTATCGGCATGGCTTCATTGAAGCTGGCATGGTCGGCGAACGCTGGCTGCTTGGCGCGGTGGCGCGCGGCCTGGCTGCCTGCCCGGTCGGCGCGTTCTACGACGACGAGGCGGCGGCGCTGATCGGCGTCGACCGCCAGCGCCAGTGGGTGGTGCATTTCGCCGCGCTTGGGGTGCCGGCCGGCCGGAGCGCCGACTAGCAGCCAGCTGCAACGTCGGCGCGTGGACCGGCCGGCGGCGCGGGCGGCGCAGCCGTTCCACCGCCTGCAGCATCGTCAGATTCAGCACGTCGCGCTGTGCGTGGCTGCCGCCGAAGCGGTGCGCCTGTGCCGGCAAGGTCAGCGCCAGCGTGTCGTCGCCGCGGCCGAACGCCATCAGTGAGCGGCACGCGGGCAGGCGTGGATGTCGCGCTTTACCCAGCAGGCGATGGCCGAGTCGCAGGCCGGCCGTCCGGGCGCCGAGGCGGTGCTGGCGCGGATGAGCGAGATGATGTTCGTCCACGCCGTGCGGTGCTACACCGACATGCTGCCGGCCGAAGGTGTCGGCTGGCTCACCGCACTGCGCGACCGCTTTGTCGGCCGCGCGCTGGCGCTAATGCACGAGCAGCCGGCGCGCGCCTGGAGCATCGAGGAGCTCGGGCGCCACGTCGGGCTGTCGCGCTCATCGCTGCACGAGCGTTTCGTCCACCTGGTCGGGCTGCCGCCGATGCAGTACCTGGCGCAGTGGCGCATGCAGGTGGCGGCGCGGCTGCTGCTCGAAACGCGCGCCAGCATCGCCGCGGTGGCGCTCGACGGAGCCTACGATTCCGAGGCGTCGTTTACGCGCGCCTTCAAGCGCGCGGTGGGCAAGCCGCCGGCCGCCTGGCGGCGCGAGCGCGACGCGCTGGCGGCGTGGCGAAGGTGGAACGGCGCGCTATCGGCGATAATGATCGCTCTTCGATTGCCCGCATCACGGACTCATGCAATACACCCTCGACGACATTCGCAGCAACTTCGACAGCGGCACCTTCACCCGCGGCCGATCCTATGCACAAAGCGGCTACGTGCGCTCGGTCGGCATCGACGACGTCGGCATCCAAAGCAAGGTCGAGGGCAGCGGCGGCCAGCTTTACCGCCAGTCGATCATCGTCGCCCGGCGGCGCCAAGGCATCTATTTCGATGGCGATTGCAGTTGCCCAATGGACCATAATTGCAAACACGTTGTCGCGGCCTTGATTGTCGGGCTGGAACGAAACGCCGCGTCAACGGCGCGCGATGCCGGGCCGCCGTTGCCGTTGGCCTTGGGGTACTGGCTCGATTCGGTGCGGGAGGCGATCGCAACCGGCGGCGCCAGTGCGGCCACAAGGAACAAGGTCTCACAGCGGCTGATGTACGTGCTGGTGCCCGACAGCAGGCCGGGAAGGCTGCAGCTGTACCTGAGCAGGGCGCGCATCGGCGCCGACGGCAGCGTCGTGTCGGCCACCGTGGGTCGGGATATCTATACATTGCTCAGCAGTCCGCCGGCGTACCTGGAATCGGCCGATCTGCACACCTTGCGCTTGTTTTATGCCATGTCCGGCAACAGCGGTTTTGGCGTCGCCGCGACGCCGCCGCGCGATGAATCCGGCGGCCATTTCCTGCACCACGTGCTCGCTGCGGATCGTCTGGGCTGGGCCGCGGCGACCGACGGTTTCAAGGCCGGCGTCATCGCGCCGATCGCCGCCGGACCGTTGCGCGCGGGAACGCTCGGATGGACTAGCGATGGCGCCCACGGCAGCATGCGACTTGGCTGGCAGTTCGAGAACGGCGAACCGTTCGATTACCTCTTGCCGACTACGCCGCCGTTGTACCTGCATGGTGGTGCGCTCGGCGAGCTGGTGCTTGGCGACGGCGCTCGCGCGATGCCGGTCGAACGCCTGCTGGCACTGGTGGAGAGTGCCCCTGCGCTCGCGCCTGGCGACGCGGCCGGCCTGGCGCACCACCTGGCCACGCGGGGATTGGCGGCGCTGGTGCCCGCGCCGCCTGCGCGGCGCCAGGTGACGCGCAGCGATATCCGGCCGCAGCCGGTGCTGATTCTGGGTGGCAGGCACGGTTCTGCGCCCGGACGCGGCCAGCCGCACGAGGACGACTATGTGCTGCTCGGCTTTAAGTACGACGGCGAACGCGTGCCGGCCGGGACGGGCGCGCACATTGTGCGGGCTGCCGGCGCCGTGATGGAGCTGATCGCGCGCGACCAGGCGCTGGAGTCGGCGGCCGGCGAGCAACTGGCCGCGCTCGGCTTTTTCGGCGCTGCCAGCGGACCGGTGCGCGATGTGCTGCGCGTGGCCAATGTCGACGACTGGCGCCGTTTTGCGCACGAAGGCTTGCCGCGGCTGCGCGAACTCGGCTGGATCGTCGAACAAGGCGCCGGCCAGCCGTTCGAGCTGGCCGAGGTGGAAGCATGGTACGCCGACGTGGTTGACGACGGCGCCGAGGCGAGTCCGTGGTTCGACCTTGAACTGGGCATCGTCGTCGATGGCGGCCAGGTGTCGCTGCTGCCGGTGCTGCTGGAAATGATCCGCAGCGCACCGCAGGACTTCGACCCCGCGGCGCTGGCCGGCTACCCGGACGGCGACCTGCTGTTCGCGCGCTTGCCGGGCGGCGCGCGGGTAGGGTTGCCATGGGGCCGGGTCAAGCCGATTCTGGCGGCATTGGGCGAGCTGTTTTTCAAGGAGCACTTCGGCAACAGCGTGCGCCTGCCCACGCTTGACGCCGCGCGGCTCGCCGAGCTCGACGCGGGTCTGCAACTGCGCTGGACTGGCGGACTGCAATTACGTGCACTGGGCGAAAAGCTGCGCAGCTTCGGCGGCGTGCAGGCGGCGCCAGCCCCTCTGGGCCTGCAGGCAAGCCTGCGCCCCTACCAGAGCGCCGGCCTGGCCTGGATGCAGTTCCTGCGCGAGTTCGGCCTGGCCGGCATCCTCGCCGACGACATGGGGCTGGGCAAGACGATTCAGACACTGGCCCACATCCTGCTCGAAAAAGAGGCGGGCCGCCTGACGGCGCCGGCGCTGGTCGTGGCGCCGACCAGCCTGATGGGCAACTGGCAGGCGGAGGCGGCGCGCTTCGCGCCAGGGCTGCGCGTGCTGCTGCTGCACGGTCCCGAACGCGGCGAACGCTTCGACCAGATCGGCGCGCACGACCTGGTGCTGACGACGTACGCGCTGCTGCCGCGCGACGAGGCGCAACTGCGCGCGCACGCGTTTCACTTGCTGATCCTCGATGAATCGCAGTACATCAAGAACAACCGTTCGAAGGCGGCGCAGACGGCATCGTTGCTGACCGCGCGGCACCGCCTGTGCCTGACCGGCACGCCGCTGCAGAACCACCTGGGCGAACTGTGGGCACAGTTTCACTTCCTGATGCCCGGCTTGCTGGGCGACGAGAAGTCGTTCAACACGAGCTTTCGCAAGCCGATTGAAAAGCTGGGCGATGGCGCCCGCAATGCGTTCCTGGTGCAGCGGATCAAGCCGTTCCTGTTGCGGCGCACCAAGGATGCGGTGGCAAAAGAGTTGCCGCCCAAGACAGAGATGGTGCGCGAGGTCGAGTTGACTGGCGCCCAGCGCGATCTGTACGAGACGGTGCGCCTGGCGATGGATCGCAAGGTGCGCGCGGCAATTGCCAGCAAGGGGGTGGCGCGCAGCCAGATCATCATCCTCGACGCCTTGCTCAAGTTGCGCCAGGTGTGTTGCGACCCGCGCCTTGTCAAGGCCGCCGGCGCGGCCGGCCACGCGCCATCGGCCAAGCTCGACGAACTGATGACGATGGTCGTCACCTTGCTCGACGAGGGCAGGAAGATTCTCGTGTTCTCGCAATTTACCAGCATGCTGGCGCTGATCGAGGCCGAACTGCGTCAGCGCGACATCCGGTATGCGCTATTGACCGGCGACACCGTCGATCGCGCCGGCCAGGTGGCCACCTTCCAGCAAGGCACGGTGCCGCTGTTTCTGATCAGCCTGAAGGCCGGCGGCGTCGGGCTCAACCTGACGGCCGCCGACACGGTGATTCATTACGATCCGTGGTGGAACCCGGCGGCCGAGAACCAGGCCACCGACCGCGCCTGGCGCATCGGCCAGGACAAGCCGGTATTCGTCTACAAGCTGATCGCGCGCGGCACGCTGGAGGAGAAAATCCAGCAACTGCAGCGCAAAAAGGCCGGACTGGCCGACGCCGTGCTGGCCGGCGCCGGCGCCGGCGAACTGGCATTGACGCAGGCCGACTTGCAGGCGATCCTGGCGCCGCTCGACGCCTAGAACCACCGCGGCGGAACCGGCCCGACCGCAGGGGTCTGACCCGATTTTTCTTTTGGGGTCAGCCCCCGGATTCGGTGGCTGTCAAGCTAGTTGTCGCATTTTCGACCGCACTATGCGGCCTTTCGGTAATGCAGAGTGCTGCTCGGTTGCGCCCGGATCGCCGCCAGTTGATGCTCTGGGTTGAGATGGACGATGTCGACCGGTTTCCAATTTCATACAGGGCCTGACCATCGGCCTGGGTTACGTTCTCGTGCCGCTTCGTAGACTTTGGTTCGCGCCTTCAGCAATGCAGTATCCAGACCGGCATGGCGCTCGGCAGGCGTGACGAACTGGATGGCGCTGTGCCGATGCTCGTGGTTGTACCAATGGGTAAATCGTGCGACCCACTTTCTTGCCTCAGCTAAGTTGCTGAAGTCCTTGCTTGGGTAGTTAGGCCGGTACTTGAGGGTCCTGAACATTGATTCTGAAAACGGGTTGTCATTGCTCACCGCCGGCCGGGTGAACGATGGCGTCACACCAAGCGCTTGCAAGGTGGCCAGCATGCTGGCGCCTTTCATCGGACTGCCGTTGTCGGAATGCAGCACAACCTGATTTGACTTTATCTTTTCCCGAGCGCAAATGTCTCGCATGACCTCTGCGGCCAAGTCACTGCTTTCGTCCGCGTAGATTTGCCATCCGACGACCTTGCGGCTAAATATGTCTAAGAACAAATACAGATAAAAGTAAACGCCCTTCACGCCACTCGGTAAATAGGTGATATCCCAGCTGTAGAGTTGGTTCGGAGCGGTGGCCGCAAGTGCGCGCGGCTTGCTGCGCTCTTGGTTTGGCCGTGCCGCAGCTCGGTGGCTGACCTGGTTTGCCGCGCGCAGGTGCGCTCACTCGGGACAAGCGTCGATGAAGTCGCTAAAAGGGCCCGCCTCGTCAGGCTGGGGCCCATGCGCTGGGACCCCATCTTTCCAACAGATTAAGGAAACGGCTCGGGTCAGACCCCGGCTGCTGCGTTATCGACCGGCCGGCGTCCATATGGTTAGAACTGCTCGGCCGGAACCGGTTGGCTGAACAGGAAGCCCTGGTAGGCGACGCAGCGGTTCTGCGCAAGGAAGTCGCGCTGGCTCTCGGTCTCGACGCCCTCGGCAATGACGTCGAGCCCCAGCGTGTGGCCCAGCAGCAGGATGGTGCGCGCGATGGCCGCGTCGCTCGGATCGGTGAGCACGTCGCGCACGAACGACTTGTCGATCTTCAGCTGGTCGAGCGGCAGGCGCTTCAGGTACGACAAGGATGAATAGCCGGTGCCGAAGTCGTCGAGCGCGAGGCCGATGCCCATCGCCCGCAGCGCGTTCATCTTGTCGACCGTGCGTTCGACGTCGGCCACGAGCAGGCTTTCGGTGAGCTCGAGCTTGAGCTTGGCCGGATCGGCGCCGGTGCGGCTCACCACGCGTTGCACCATCTGAACGAAGTCGGGCTGGCTCTGGTAGACGAGGTCGAACTCTTGCTGCTGAAGGCCGTGGCGCAGGTCTGCTTCGAGCTGGACGCGGGCGCGGATGACGACCTGCATCGGCGGGTCGTAAAACGGATGGTGTTGCGGTCGGCCGCCTTGGCCTGGTACATCGCCATGTCGGCCCACTTGAGCACTTCGTCGACGTCGTTGCTGTGCCGGGCGAACAAGGCCACGCCGACGCTCGACGTCGTATGGTGCTGGTGGCCGTCGAGCTGGAACGGCGTGTCGAAGGCGGCGAGGATCTTTTCGGCGACCCGCTCGGCCTGGGCGGCCGCTTCCGCCGGCTCGGCCGGCAAATCCTCGAGCACGATGACGAATTTGTCGCCGCCGTGGCGCGCCACCGTGTCGCTGGCGCGCGGCACGCGCGAGCGAAGCCGCAGTGCGACCTGCTGCAGCAGCAGGTCGCCCTTGTCGTGGCCGAGCGTGTCGTTCAGCCTCTTGAAGTTGTCGAGGTCGAGGAACAGCAGCGCGCCGGTGCGGCCGGTGCGCCGGCAGGTGGCGACCGCGTGGCGCATGCGGTCGAGCAGAAGGCGTCGGTTCGGCAGCGCCGTCAGCGGATCGAAAAACGCCAGGTCCTCGATTTCGCGTTCGGCCCGCTTGCGCTGGGTGATGTCGGTATCGATGCACAGCATCGACTGCGGCCGGCCGGCGTCGTCGCGCATCAAGGTCAGGTGCGCTTCGACGCAGACAGTGCGGCCATCCTTGCGCCGCTTCAGCAGTTCGCCGGTCCAGTCGCCTTGCTGCAGCATCTTGCGAAAGGCGCGCTCGAACGCCGCGCGGTCGGCGACGATCAGGTCGCCCTTGTTGGCGCCCATCACCTCGTCGGACGTCCAGCCGTACAGCCGCTGCGCGCCCTTGTTCCAGTACGTGATGCGCCCGTTGATGTCGGTCGCCGAAATCGCGTCGAGCGCCTTGTCGAGCAGCGAAGCCTGCACCCGGTTGCGCGCCTCGGCTTCGGCGCGCTCGGCTTCGTCCCGTTTTTGCGCGGTGACGTCGAGCATGGCGCCGATTGCCCGCTGCGCGCTACCGTCGGCGGCGCGGATGAAAATGCAGCGGTCGCGCACGTCGGCGTAGGCGCCGTCGCGGCGCATCAAGCGGTATTCGGCGTGCCAGTCGTCGCGGCCCTTGTCGCGTGCCTTGAGCAGGCTCGCCAGCGCGCGCGCGCGCTCGTCGGGATGAATGCGGCGCGCCCAGGTCTCGATGCCGTCGTCGATCTGGTCAGGCGTGTAGCCGAAGGCATTGCGCGTCCCTTCGTTCCACCAGACGCGGTCCTGCGCCAGGTCCCAGTCCCAGATGATGTCGGTGGTGGTGTTGGCGACCAGCCGGAAGCGTTCGGCATTCTGCCGCTCGATTTCCTGCAAGCGCTTGCGTTCAGAGATGTCGGTGAAGTACACCGCCAGTCCCTCGCGCGACGGAAAGATGCGCAGCTCCTTGCACGAAAGGAAAGGCACGTAGAGTTCTTCGAACGCGGCCGCACGTTGCTGCGCCATCGCCTGCCGGTATTCGGTCTCGAAGCGGGTGCCGATCAGGCCGGGGAAAGCTTCCCACAGCACCTTGCCAAGCAACTCGTCGCGCCGGTGCAGCAGCAGCCGCTCGGCTTGCGAGTTCAGGTAAGTGAAGCGCCAGTCGTTGTCGAGCATGTAGAAGGCGTCGGTCATGCTCTCAAGCGTATTGATCATCTTGCGCGACAGCGCGCGCAGCGCCGCCCGGGAGCGCTTCACGCCGGTCAGGTCGGCCAGCGTGCCGGCCATGGCAGGTTGGCCGTCCTGGTCGACGAACGGGTAGCCACGCGCCTCCAGCTCGCGCACTTTGCCGTTCGGCCATACCACCCGATGCTCGAGCATTGGCTGAATTGACCCGCGCCGGGCCTGTTCGAACATTGCCAGCACCTTGCCCCGGTCGTCCGGATGAACGGCGGCGATATAGGCGTCGATGCGGGCGTCGACGTACTGCTTGTCGATGCCGGCGATGCGGTAAGTCTCGTCCGACCAGATCAGCTTGCCGGATGCGAAGAGGTACTGCCAGATGCCGACGTGTGCAACGGTTTGAACGTCGCTGAGCTGGCGTTCGAGTAGCACCTGCTTGCTCGTTTGCATGGTCGTGCACTCCATACGTCGGTCATTTTTAGATGGGCCGTTCGTCAATCGGTTCGCAATGGATTTGTGCAAGAGCCAAGCGGCGCGTCAGATCATTTCCAGCGGACGCTTGGACGTCGGCGGCGGAAACGCGCGGTCCAGGGCGGCCAGGTCGCCGGCGGACAGCGCGATGTCGAGCGCCATCAGGTTCTGCCGAACGTGGTCGACCGTGCCTGCCTTGGGCACGGCAATGACGCCATCGTGGCGCACGGCCCACGCCAGCGCAATCTGCGCCGGCGCGGCGGAATAGGCGTCGGCGATGCGGCGCAACTCCGCGTCGTCCAGCAAACGGGACTGTTCGAGCGGCGAATAGGCCATCACCGGAACTTGGCGCTGCTCGCACCAGGGCAACAGATCGTATTCGATGCCGCGCCGCGCCAGGTTGTACAGCACCTGGTTGGTCTGTACCGCCGGTCCGCCGTGCTTGCCGACCAGCTCGGTCATGTCGGCCGTGTCGAAGTTGCTGACGCCCCACGAGCGGATTTTTCCGGTGCGCACCAGCGTATCGAACGCTTCGAGCGTCTCCGCCAGCGGCACCTGGCCACGCCAGTGCAGCAGGTACAGGTCGACGTGATCAGTTTGCAGGCGACGCAGACTCCGCTCGCACGCGGCGATGGTGCCCGCACGGGTGGCATTTTGCGGCAATACCTTACTGACCAAAAAAACCTCGCTGCGGCGGCCCTCGATCGCCTGGCCAACCAGCTCTTCGGTCGTGCCATCGCCATACATCTCGGCGGTGTCGATGACGCTCATGCCGGCGTCGATGCCGTAGCGCAGCGCCTCGATCTCGCTGGCGCGGCTGTCGGGCGAATCGCCCATTCCCCAGGTGCCCTGGCCGAGCACCGGCACAGCCTGGCCGGATGGCAAATTGGTAGTGCGCATATGGTTCTCCTGGTCGCCCTGAATGCAGGTTTCGCCTGATTCTACCGTCTGAAATGGCCGCACAGCAGGGCCGGTCAGGGGAAAGATGAGTTGCGGCCCGACCATGCGACAATGGTTCCTCAACAACAGGCAGGCGGAAAAAATGAAAAAACTGATCTTTATGCTTGCACTGCTGCTTGGCAGCAGCGCCCACGCCCAGGTCTACTTCGATTCCGGCAGCGCGCGGCCGAACAATCCGGACGCCGCCAAGCGCGACGTGCGGGAACAGCAGCGCGCCCAGCCCGCCGCCAGGGCGCGGCCGAAACTGGTGCGCTGCCGCGATGGCGTCCGGCGCCAGGCGCGCCTGTGCGCCCGTCATGGCGGCGTCGCCCGCCGCTAGCGCCTTCAGCGCGGCGCGCCGAACACCTGGGTCCAGTAGACCCGCGGGGTGTCGCGCGACGTGTCGACGGCATACGCGGCGCCCATTTCGGTAAATGCCGGGTTCATGATGTTGGCGCAGTGGCCGGGGCTCCAGAGCCAGCCGGCCACGGCGTCCTTGCCCGACTCCTGGCCCGCCGCGATGTTCTCGCCGACGCGGCGCCATCGGTAGCCGGCCTCGCTGGCGCGATCGCCCACCAGGCGGCCATCCTTGCCCTTGTGCTGGAAGAAATGCTGGCTCGCCATGTCGAGGCTGTGCGACAGCGCCGCATCGCCCAGAGCGCTGTTCCACGCGAGCGCCGGTGCGGCGGCAAATTGCGCATCGCCGCAGTTTTGCCCGGCCGCTCGCGCCTCGTTCACTTCGCGCAGAATCGACCTGCCGACATCGCGCGTGTCGCCAAGCAGAAGGATGGGCGAGGGCGGCGCCGGCTGCGCCAGCACGACCAGCCAGCTGTCGCCGTCGCGGCTGGCGCCGATTGCGGAGAAATCCTCGCGCAGCAAGGTGCGGCAATATCTTTGCTCGATGATGGCCATGGCTTCGCGTGCGTCGGCGGCGCCGGAAATGGCGATCGCCTCCGCCCGCGCCACCGGGTAGCCGGCGCGCGCCAGCACCTGGTCGAGGAAGGCGCCGGGAGTGACCTTTGCGCGAGACAATGCGGGCTGCGGCGCCAGCGGCGGCGCGGGACTGGCGCGGCGGCCGTCGCAGCTTCCGGGCGCCGAGCGGTACGCGTTGATCAGGGCCACCAGTGGGTCGCGCTGCTGCGCGTGGACGGCCGCCGGAGCAAGCATGGCGGCAACAGCGCCAATGCCTGCGAGCTTGGTGGCCTTGCAAAGCGTCGATGTGGTCAAAGGCGACATGTTTGCTATGCTAGCGTATTTCCGCCGGCGGACAATTTACGGAGCAGTACATATGGTCTCTTTGCAAGAGCAGCTTTTGAAGGCCGGCCTGGTCGACAAGAACAAGGTCAAACAGGCCAATCACGACAAGAGCAAGCAGAAAAAGGTCGAGCGGCGCACCGGCACCGAGAGTGTCGACGAAGTGCGGCTGGCCGCCGCCGAGACGCAGCGCAAGAATGCCGAGCGGGCGCGCGACCTGAACGCCCAGCGCGACGCGGCCGCCACGCAGAAAGCGATCGTCGCGCAAATCGCGCAGATGGTACAGAAAAATCGCCAGAGCAAGGGCAATGGCGACATTGCCTACAACTTCACCCACGGCAGCAAGATCGAACGCATTTACGTGTCGGCCGCGGTGCAGGGCCACTTGATGGCAGGACGCCTGGTCATCGTTTGCCTTGGCGGCGTGACCGAACTGGTGCCGAGGGTGATTGCCGACAAGATCGCCGAGCGCGACGCTTCGCTGGTGGTGCGGGTGAACAAGAAGGCGACGACCGAGCCGGAAGCCGACGATCCGTATGCGGCGTTCCAGATTCCAGACGACCTGATGTGGTAAGCCCGTCGTAACCCCGCAAACAAGAACGCCACCCAAAACGTGGCGTGGCTCGCGCTTATCCATACTGAGCGTGCAGCACCACTGCCGCTTGCTCGGCCTGGATCCCTCGCCTGCGCGAAAATGACGTTGATACATGTCCGCGGCCGCGTTAGCGTCGCGATTCCTGCGCGCATTTACGCCGAGGCGGCGCCGCTCACTCGGTGACGACGTGCCACACGTCCTTCATCTTGTCGCCCGCCTTGTCGCCGGCTTTCTTGTCCTTCACGAAGGTGTACAGCGGCTTGCCCTTGTAGGCGAGCTGCTTGCTGCCGTCGTCGCGCGTGATGGTCGAATACGGCGCCGCCAGCTTGGCGTCGCCGGCCTGGACCGGCGGCCAGTTCTGCGCGCACCCGCCGGTGCAGGTGCTCTTGCCGCCGTTGGCGGCGTCGTTGTCGTAGGTGTACACCGTCATGCCCCGCGTATCGACCAGTACTCCACCGGCCTTCTTGACAGGGGCGCCGGCGGCCACGGCGGAATGGGTGAACAGGGCAAACAGGACTGCAGTACCAACGCTGACTGATTTCATGGAAGTCTCCTGTGAATGATCAAGTGCGAGGACCGGTTTTTTTCGAACTGCGAGGTCATTCTAGCGCAAGCGAAAGGCCGAACTGCCGTTTCCTTGGCCGGTCGTACATAAGTCAGCCCGTCCAGTGGCGCGCAGCAGGGGCAACTCATGAACCTGGAAGCGCGTTCGCTGACACTGCAGAACGCCATCGCGCTCGACTATGTGCTCACCGGCCAGGACCGGCGTGGCGGAAACTTGTGCAGTTGTTGTTCAGCAAGACATGAGGGCTGAGTGGAACTGGCGGCGAACGAGACGATCAAATACATTTGAATCCGGCCGGATGGTTCCGTTTGGATCGGCCGGATGCTGCTTCGAGGAGAGCGTCATGAGCGAGCCAAGTCGGTCCACACCTACACCTTCCGGGCAACAGTCGCGCGACGTCGGCGCGCCCGATTTTGCCGCCATCAAACAACGCCAGCAGGCCACCTGGGCCAGCGGCGACTTCGCCATCATCGGCGTCACCTTGCAAATTGTCGGCGAGTCGCTGGCCGAGGCGGCCGACATCCGCGCCAGCGAGCGCGTCATCGATATCGCCGCCGGCAACGGCAATGCCACGCTTGCCGCGGCGCACCGGTTCGCGCAAGTGACGTCGACCGACTACGTGCCGGCGCTGCTCGAAAAGGGCCGCGCCCGCGCTGCGGCCGAAGGGCTGCAGATCGATTTTCGCGAAGCCGATGCCGAGGCATTGCCGTTCCCCGATGGCAGCTTCGACGTTGCACTGTCGACCTTTGGCGTGATGTTCACCCCTGACCATCAGCGCGCGGCAGCGGAAATGCTGCGCGTGGTGCGCCCCGGTGGACGCATCGGCATGGCCAACTGGACGCCCGACGGTTTCGTCGGCCAGCTTTTCAAGACCATCGGCAAGCATGTGCCACCGTCCGCCGGCCTGAAGTCGCCCGCGCTGTGGGGCACCGACGATTATCTGCGCCAGCTGTTCGGCGATGCCGCCGACCGCTTTCGCGTGGAACGAAAAATCTTCAATTTCCGCTATGCGTCGGCGGCGCACATGCTACAGGTGTTCCGCGATTACTACGGGCCGGTGTTCAAGGCCTTCGCCGCGGTCGCCGCCGGTACCGATGGCGGCCAGGCGCTCGAGCAGGACATCATTGCCTTGCTGGATCGCTGCAATACGGCGGGGTCGGCGGCGCTGGTGGTGCCGGCCGAATACCTGGAGGTGGTGATCACCAAACGCAGCGACTGAAAACGGCGGAATGGCCAGTCGAGTTGGCGGCCGTGGGGGCAGTTTCGCCGCGCGGCCGCCGCGCGCGTATGCGTAGTTGGTGTGCCGAATGGAAAACTGGTGTATTTTGCACGGGGGACGTGAAGTCACGCCAATTAACTCTGTCCACCGCCCGCCGGTCGACAATCAACAAAAGGATGTAAATATGCAACTTCTTTCTGGCAAAGGCAAATCGCTCCTGTGCGCGTTCGCAGCATCGGTGGTGTCCGTTAGCGCTTTCGCGCAAGCCTGGCCTACCGGGACAGTAACGGTGGTCGTGCCGTGGCCGCCAGGTGGCCCGTCGGACATCGCGGCGCGTCCGTTTGCCAAGAGCCTGACGGGGTCGCTGGGCCAGACGTTTGTCATCGATAATCGCGCCGGCGGCGGCGGCAATATCGGCTCGGCCGCGGTCGCCCGCGCCAAGCCGGACGGCCAGACCTTGCTGGTGACGTCGAGCGCGCCGATCGTCATCAATCCTAGTCTGTACAAAAACATGACGTTCGATCCGCTCAAGGATCTGGCGCCGATCAGCAACTTGCTGCGCGTGCCGTTGGTGCTGGTGGCAAATCCGTCGGTGCCGGCCAAGAACCTGAAGGAGCTCATCGCCCACATTCAGTCGAAGCAGGGCAAGTTCTCGTTCGGTTCGTCGGGCAGCGGCACGCCGCAGCACCTGACCGGCGAACTGTTCAACAGCGTCTTGAAGCTCGACATGGTCCACGTGCCGTACAAGGGTTCGGCGCCGGCGATTGCCGACCTGCTGGGCGGTCACATTCCAATCATGTTCGACAGCACCATCGCGATCATGCCGCACATTAAGAGCGGCAAGGTCGTGCCGATCGCGGTGACCGGCGCCAAGCGCTCGCCACTGCTGCCGGACGTACCGACCTTTGCGGAACTGGGCCAGCCAACGCTCGAATCGTACGCATGGTACGGCCTGTTCGCGCCAGCGAAGACGCCAAAGGACGTGATCGCCAAGATCAACGCCGAGACCGTCAAGTTCATGAAGAGTCCTGAATTCGAGAAGATCCGCGCCGAGACCGGTTCCGAGTTTGTTGGCGATACGCCTGAAAACTTCGGCAAGTTCGTCCAGGTCGAATCGATCAAGTGGGGCAAGGTCGTCAAGTCGAGCGGCGCCACCGTCGACTAAACAACGCGGTTGGGAAACAAGAACGCCACCCTCGGGTGGCGTTTTTTTTGAAGCAGCTCGGACCAAAAAAGGAACTCCGATTGATCCGTGCGACTCTTATGCGCCTGGTTCGACTCCGGAGCAAGTGTGCTTCTCACATAGGTCAGGCCGTCGGAAAATTTCCCTATCAGTTTGCAATTACGCGCCTCGAAATCCTCAATAATTTCAGGCACCAGGAAATCTCGCGAATTCTTATTGATGAAGCACTGAGGACTGGTTTGTTGCTGTGCAACTCGGGAGTGTACTGAAGCATACACAATCGCGTCTTGCGGGCTCAACCCTAAGGTTCGTCGCGCCAGCAGTCCACTTCGAAAGACATCGCGATCCAGCGGAATTATCGTAGCGATATCGAGCAATCGGCCAATAACTCCGTTGAATCGATTCATTTCGTGTTCTCCCGACTCTACGAGCAATCCGGTCAAGTTAGCGAGATTCGCTGCTGCTTCTGCATACGGCGCGGAGCGCGCGAGTTCGCGTAACTCGTCTGACAGTTTGCGATACACTTCCCGTCGCTGCCTGTCTCGGCGAACAAGGCGCTCGAATGGTTCGCCTAGACAGTACGCCGGGATTAGCAATTCAATCTGGCGCGATTCAGCTAGCGCTAGCAGTTCTTCGCAACTCGCGCTGTCCTCTTGTCGAAATGCCAGTTCCAGAACGAAGTTGGATTCGACGTAAGTAATCACGCTTGGCACTCGTCCCTGATTTCCCCTGTCCTGATATTCTCGTAAAGTCCAGATCCGCGCAGCCAATCTACCGAATCACCGAGGTCAACACTCCCGCCCTTCGCTGTCAATTCTCCCAGCCAAGAACGCACGGCGAGTTCTAGGCCGCTTTCACTGACAGAGGCGCGTCGGTCCAATTCTTTAGATTTCGGCAGATATTTATGCAGGACTGTTCGCGTGTCTTCCGAGTAAGATGGGAGCACTGCCTCGTCGGAAAAAACGTCCTTCCACAAATAAATCCGGTCAGTTACAACCAGCAGAAAGTAGGGCGCGGCAGGAACTGCGCCGTGGGCGACGAGATTACGCCGAAGCTTCGCGGCCCAGCCATCGTCTGACTTTGGTGTGCCCTTAATCTCCACCACCAATACCAACTTCTGATCTGGAGAGTAAACCGCGATATCGGGTTGCAAACTCATAGTACCTCCCGACCAAATAATTAATCCGAAACTGCCGGTGCGTGAGCAAGCGCGCTACCAACATAGTAGCGCCGTTTTGACAACTTGATACAATCGCTCGCAACAGTCGAGCGATCCTGGTTGCTTGTGTAGTACCTTGAAGGCAATTATAAAGAGGGACAACAGAAGACCTAGGCGCCGATGTGCGTCGGTGCTATTCCTGCTTGGTCACTTCCAGTTTGCTCACGTCCAGTCCCTGGGCGGCCAGGCGCGCCACCAGAGCATCGTAACTTGCCTTGTCGACCTTCGGCGTGCGCGAGAGGATCCACAGGTATTCGCGCTTCCCCTCGCTGACGGCGGCCAGCTGGTAGCCTGCATCGAGGTCGACCACCCAGTAATCGCCCCACACCATCGGCAGGAACGACAGGAACGCCGGCGCGAAGCGCACCTTCAGCTTCGGCGAGATCGGCCCGCCAACCTGGCGCGCGGATCCGATCGCTTCGTCGGTTTCGCCCTTGTCGGTGCGGCAGCGGTTGACCACTTGGAGTGTGCCGTCGGCCAGCGTCGTATAGGTGGCCTTGGTGAAGCCGGTGCACTTTCGCTGGAAGCGATTCGGGAACTTGGCGATTTCGTACCAGGTCCCCATGTAGCGCGGCACATCGAGTGAAGCGATGGTGGCGAGCGGCCTGGCAACGGCGGCGTTTGGCGCATCGGCGGCGCCAGCGTTCAAACTCAACGCCATCAACAGGGACGCGATCACGCGTGTTTTCATGCGGGTTCCTTCACATTATTAATTTCGCTATAGTAGCCTGTTCGCCTCCTTCGGCGCACACGTCCAACCCATAGCAAGTTTGCAAATGACCAATGAAAATATTTGATAGTGCCAGTACGCGGCAGGCGCTGCCGTTCGATACCCTGATCGACGCGATCGAACTATTCTTCGTCAGCGGCTGCGAGGTGCCGCCGCGCCATGTGCACAAGGTCAGCGACGGCAGCGGCGACGGCGGCACGGTACTCATCATGCCGGCGTGGCATGGCAAGTACATGGGCATCAAGACCGTCAATATTTTTCCGGGCAACGCCGCGCGCGGGCTGCCGGGGCTGTTTTCCACCTACACCCTGTACAGCGCCGCTACCGGCGAGCCGCTGGCGCAGATGGACGGCAACGAGATCACGTCGCGCCGCACTGCGGCCGCGTCCGCGCTGGCGGCACGCTACCTGGCGCGGCCCGATGCGCGCCGCCTGCTGGTAGTCGGGTCGGGGCGCGTTGCCAGCCTGCTGGCGCACGCTTACCGCGCCGTGCTGCCGATCGAGGACATCACGATCTGGAGCCGTAACCATGAGGCCGCGCGTCGCATGGCCGGCGAGCTGGACCTGGCGGGATGCGCCGTCGCCGCGAACGCCGATCTTGAGCTGGCGGTCCGCCAGGCGGACGTGGTGTCGTGCGCGACGCTGGCGACCGAGCCGATCATTCGCGGCGAGTGGCTTGCCGCCGGCAGCCACCTCGACCTGATCGGCGGCTTCACGCCGCAGATGCGCGAAGCGGACGACGACTGCTTTGCAGGCAGCCGTTTGTATGTCGACACGGTCGAGGCGCTGCAAAAATCAGGCGACTTGCTGGGGCCGATGTCGCGCGGCGTATTTGGGGCCGACGACGTCGCCGGCACGCTCGAATCGCTGTGCCGGGGCGAGTCGTGCGGCCGGCAAGGCAGCGAGGTGCGCACCGTCTTCAAGTCGGTCGGCACCGCACTCGAAGACCTCGCCGCGGCGATGCTGGTGTATGAAACTTTGGTGCCGGGCCAGAATCGGTAGGCGCGCCAGTCCACATACGAGGAAGCCCATCATGAAAGACGCTTTCAACGTTGGCGACAAAGTGCAATGGCATTCGCCGCAAGGCACGGTGCAGGGCACGATCAAGAAAAAGCTGACTGCGCCGGTGACGATCAAGGGACATCACGTCGCCGCGTCGCCTGACAATCCGGAGTACTCGGTCGTCAGCGACAAGACCGGCGCCGAAGCGGCGCACAAGGCGACGGCGCTGACCAAGGTGTAGCCGATCGCATGTGAGGATGACTGGTTTTCCAGTCGCCTGATCGGAATCGATCTTATGTCGAACATAGTTCACTCCCTACTTGCGGGGAACGCGTTTCTGTTGAACGCGCCGTGACATTGAACTACTCTTAACTCAATCGATGGCGATGGAGGCGATGATGGCAATACTGACGGTGTCAGCCCGCGGGCAACTGACCCTTAGAAAAGACGTGTTGCAGCATTTGGGCATTAAACCCGGCGACAAGATCGAACTCGACTTGCTGCCAGATGCAAGGGGGCTCCTCAAAGCCGTTCAGCCAGGTGGCACGATCGGCGAGTTTGTAGGATTGCTTTCCGGAAGGACAGATAAAATTGCTACCTTAGAAGAGATCAACGAGACGTCAGCGGAAGGGTGGGCGGGTAAATCTTGAAGGTAACCGCAGACACAAACGTCTTGGTCCGTGCTGTCGTGCAGGACGATCCCATGCAGGGGGCAATCGCAGCCAGAGTCCTGATGGATTCAACTTTGATCGCAGTTGCTATCCCGTGCCTTTGTCAATTCGTATGGGTATTGCGCAAGGTGTATGCCTTCCAGGCTGCCGATGCAGCGTTGGCTATTCGAGCTCTGCTAGCGGCCGCAAACGTCGAACTTAATCGGCCCGCCGTCGAAGCCGGCTTAACGATGCTTGATGCTGGCGGAGATTTTGCCGATGGCGTTATCGCCCATGAAGGAAAAGGGCTAGGGGGCGAAACGTTCGTCTCATTTGATAAAAAGGCCGTTGCATTACTTTCCTCCCGCGGTCACACCGCACGCCTGCTATAAGCGAGCAGATCTGAGTGCCCTGCAATCCAGGATCCGATGTTCTGGTCACCAAACGCAGTTCAGTCTACAGCCCCAACCTTCGATGAGCTGCCGCGCTTGCAGCGCGGTCGCACAGTGCTCGCAACGAAATGTACTCGTTTCCTTAAACTTTGCCGGGCAACGCACGCCAGCCGGCCCGCCACGCATGCATCTCGGCGCGTTGTCGAAAATATGACACAGCTTCGCGCCTTAGCAAGATTTGACAAACATGCGTGTCACGTTGCGGACACAATCCGTTCAAGCCTATGGAGAGAGACGCCTGAGCGTCCGCCGGATCAAGACTGGAATGCATAACAAATCGAATCGGTCGGCACCGCGCCTCGCTGGCGGCACCGGCTACCACAACAGTTTTGGGGGAGCAATGAACGAGATGATGGCACGGCAACAGTACACCCGCACCGCGATCGCGGCCGCAGTAGCAGTGTTGATGATGGGAGGGCAGGCCCAGGCGCAGCAGAGCGCCGGCGCGCCAGCCGAACCGATGCAGGCGGTGGTCGTCACCGGCGTGCGCGCCGCGCTCGAACAGTCGCTGCGCCAGAAGCGCGATGCCGATGCGGTGGTCGACGTGGTCACGGCCGAAGACATCGGCAAGATGCCCGACAAGAACGTGGCCGACGCGATCCAGCGCCTGCCTGGCGTGAACACACAATCGTCCGCCGGCGGCGAAGGCGGCTTCGGCGAGAACGACCGCGTCAGCCTGCGCGGCACCAGCCCGAGCCTGCAGCAAACCCTGTTCAACGGCCACGCCATCAGTACCGGCGACTGGTTCGTCCTCAATCAATTCGGCGGCAGCGTCGGCCGCTCCAGCAGTTTTTCGCTGCTGCCGTCCGAGCTGGTCGGCTCGGTCGTGGTGCAGAAAAGCGCGACCGCCGACCTGGTCGAAGGGGGCGTCTCCGGCGCCATCAACGTGATCACGCGCCGTCCGCTCGACCTGCGCAAGTCGCTCACCGTCGAAGGCTCGGTGCAGGCCAATTACAACGACCTGTCGAAGAAGACCGAACCGCAACTGTCGGCGCTTTTCGCGTGGAAGAACCCGGCCAATACCGCCGGCGCGCTGTTCCAGGCGTTCTCCGAAAAAGCGTCGGTGCGGCGCGATGGCCAGGAAATCCTCGGCTACGCGCAGATCAGCGCCACCAGCGCAGCGGCCAAGGCCAATCCGGCGCTGGCCGGCGTCGCCGTACCGAGCTTTATCGGCGCCAGCCTGTTCGAACAGACCAAGAAGCGCACCGGCGGCGCCTTCGACCTCGAAGCGCGCCTGTCGCCAGACCTCGGCATCGACCTCAATGGCTTCTACTCGAAGCTCGAGGCGCCGCACCAGAACACCAACTGGCTGGCCGCACCGGCCAATTCGATCAACGGCGCCAACCAGATTCCAGCCAACGCCGTGGTGCGTAACAACACACTGGTGTCTGCCTCGTTCCCGGTCAATTCGGGCGAAGTCGATAACATTTATCGTCCCGGCGCCGGTGGCGAATCGTGGTACCTGGACCTGAACGGCAAGTTCCGCGCTACCTCCGAGCTGACCTTCACCGGCAAGATCGGCAAGACCTACGGCATCGGCTACGACCGCGATGACGTCTACTACCAGAACAACGTCAACGGCGGCATGACGTATGCGCTCAACGGCATGTCGCCCGCCTCGGTGAACTACCCGGGCGGCACCACAACGACGCCGGGATCGACGGCGTGGGCCGGCGGCGGCGAAGCACAATCGGTCGACAAGGAGAAGTACGGTCAGATCGACGGCGCCTGGCGCATGCGCGATTCGATGGTCGAGTCGATCAAGTTCGGCGCGCGCTTCACCGATCACCAACGCACCGCGGAGCACCCGCTCGAAACGCGTCCGGGACCGGTCGGCTTCAGCAATCCCGGTCCGGCCTGGAGCGGCCAGATGTACCCGTCCGACTTCGCCTCCAACCTGGGCGGCGGCCTGTCGTCGAACTACTTCAAGTATGACGGCGCGGCGCTTGGTGCATGGGGCGCGGTGCCAGGCAACCGCCTGCTCGACTTCACCGTGCGCCACAACTGGACCGACGAATTCAAGGTCAAGGAAAAGACCTCGGCCGTCTACGGCATGGCCGATTTTTCCGGCGACGGCTGGCGCGGCAACGTCGGCGTGCGCGCCATCCAGACGCGCCAGACCACGGTCGTCAACCTGGCCGGCGGGCCGGCGCCGATTACCGGTTCGGCCTTCGGCGCCTACACGCCGACCACGTTCGAACGCACTTACCGCGACTACCTGCCAAGCGCGAACCTGAAGTTCGACGTGCGTCCCGACCTGGTGGTGCGCACCGCGCTGGCCAAGACGATCTCGCGTCCCGACTACAGCGCGCTGGGCGGCTCGGTCTCGCTCAACGACGATGCCTTGAGCGGCAGCGGCGGCAACGTCAACCTCGATCCGGTCCGCTCGACCAACTTCGACCTGTCGGCCGAATGGTACTTCGCACCGAAGGCGCTGCTGTCGGCCGGCCTGTTCTACATGGATCTGAACTCGATCGTCGCGCAGGGCACGTCGACCGGCACCTACTACAACAACAAGCGCGGCGTGCAGACGGTCTACCAGATCACGTCGCCGTACAACACCAGCGGCAAGAACAAGGGCGTGGAGCTGAGCTACCAGCAGCCGATAGCGACCAACTTCGGCGTGCTGGCGAACTACACCTACGCCGACGGCAAGCTCGATGATGGCGGCGAACTGCTGAACTCTTCGAGAAACACCTACAACCTGACCGGTTACTTCGAGAACGAGCGCTTTTCGGCGCGGCTGGCCTACAACTACCGCTCGGCCTACAAGGCCGGCGTGGACCGTGGCGCCAGCCAGCACGTCGATGCCATGCCGTCGCTGGCCGCATCGCTCAACTTCAAGGTGACCGAGCAGCTGACCTTGACGTTCGATGCGCTCAACCTGACCAACGAGACGATCAAGATGTACGCCGAGAACAAGGACCGGCCGCGCGCGCTCTACTCGAACGGACGCACCTTCTACCTCGGCCTGCGCGCCAAGTTGTAGGGCCGTCTGCGCGCGGCACGGCATGCCGCGCGCTCCGTCATGAATTCCAGTAGTGCTTGGGGCAAGGCTGAATGCGGCCTTGCCCATTTTTTTGCAGGCGCGCCGCCAGAATCGATACTCCGGGCAGGCCGGAAGGAACACTATGCCGATTACAGATCGACCTGACGCAGCATCGCAGGCCATCGCCGCGCCGATCGCCGTCAGATGGGAATGCGTCTCGAACATGGCGGGCGAAAACGCGTTTTCCGCCCGCCTCACGTTGCACAACCGCGCAGCAGAACCGATTTCGCCCGGCTGGGCCATCTATTTCAACACCTGCCGCAAGGCCATCGGCGGCAGCGTCGCCGGCGGCTACGTCATCGACCATATCAACGGCGACCTGTTTCGCCTCACGCCCACCGACGCCGGTCTGGCCTGGCCGGCCGGCGCCACCGCCGTCATCGATTACCAGGCGCAGTTCTGGGCCATCAGCGTCACCGATGCGCCGCTCGGCTTTTACCTGGTGCCCGCCGGCGGGCGCGCGGTCGACCTGGGCGACCCGTCCATTGTGCCGTTCGCGAGGGCGGAACAGCTCCACCGCGGCGTGCACGACCGCGAGCCGGTGGCCGACGCCGCCGGCCGCTATCGCGAGAACCTGTCGGCGCGCTTGCTCGCGCCCGAGCTGGTTGGGCG
The DNA here is from genome assembly GCF_049897565.1 of Massilia sp. TWR1-2-2. Classification (NCBI taxonomy): domain Bacteria; kingdom Pseudomonadati; phylum Pseudomonadota; class Betaproteobacteria; order Burkholderiales; family Oxalobacteraceae; genus Massilia; species Massilia sp. TWR1-2-2. Next base: position 27,848 of record NZ_JAFCWM010000027.1, read on the forward strand.
CATCACGCCGCGGCCGGTGCGCGCCGAATTCAGCACTGAAGCATGCACGCTGACGCGCCGCACCTCGATCGTTTTCTCCGACGGCCTGGCGAGCGAGGCCGCGCTGCTGCGCGCCATGCTCGACCAGCTGCCGGAGCAGGGCGCCGGCGGCGTCGCCCACATCGTCCTGGATATCGGTGCGGTCGACGTCGCGCGCGGCGCAGCCTCGCCGCCCAGCGAGGCTTACCAGCTCGATATCGCCGCCAGCGCCATCTGCATTCGCGGCGCCGGCTCGCACGGCGTGTTCAACGGCATCCAGAGCCTGCGCCAGCTGCTGGCCGACGGCAGCGGCGCGTTGCCGGAAGGCCGAGTGGCCGACGCGCCGCGCTTTGGCTACCGCGGCATGATGCTCGACGTCGCCCGCCATTTCGCCAGCAAGGAGACCGTCATGCGGCTGCTCGACTGCATGGCGCTGTACAAGCTCAATCGCTTTCACTTTCACCTGACCGATGACGAAGGCTGGCGCTTTGCCGTCGCCGCGCTGCCGGAGCTGACCGACATCGGCGCCCGGCGCGGCATCGCCGCCGACGGGCGCGCCTGCCTGCCGCCGTCGTTCGGCTCGGGCGCAAACGTCGAGCGCTCGTCCGGCACGGGCCACTACAGCGCCGCCGACTTCATCACCATTTTGCGCCATGCGCATGAGCGCCACATCGAAGTGATCCCGGAATTTAACCTGCCGGGCCACGCCCGCGCCGCCGTGGTGGCAATGCGCGCGCGCCATGACCGCCTGCGCGCGCTCGGCGACATCGATGGCGCCGAGCGCTTCCTCCTTGACGACGCCGCCGACGAGTCGCGCTACGAGTCGGTCCAGCTGTGGCACGACAACGTCATCTGCCTCGCGCTGCCGTCGGTCGACCGTTTCGTCGACACGGTCGTCGCCGAACTGGTTGCGCTGTTCCGCGCGGCCGGCACGCCGCTGCGCATGATCCACATGGGCGGCGATGAAGTGCCGGCCGGCGCCTGGCTTGGCTCGCCGCGCTGCCGCGCGCTGATGGCCGAACGAGGCTGGACCAGCATCGACAGCCTGCGCGCCGATTTCGTCGGCCGCTGCCGCGACATCCTCGCGCGTCATGGCCTGTTGTTCGCCGGCTGGGAAGAGACGGCGCTGGAGCACCGGCGGGTGGACGGGCACGAACGCCTGCTGCCCAATCCGCGCTTTGCCGCCATCGGTTTTCACGCCTATGCCTGGAACAACGCCTGGGGCTGGGGCCAGGAGGATTGCGCCTACCGGCTGGCCAACGCCGGCTACGACGTGGTGCTGTCCAATTGCGCGAACCTGTATTTCGACCTCGCCAGCGCCAAGGATCCGGAGGAACCGGGCTACTACTGGGCCGGCTTCGTCAGCGCGCGCGACGCCTTCACCTTCTGTCCGCTCGATGTCGGCGCCACCGCGCGCACCGAGCCGATGGGCAAGGCGGTGTCGGCGCAGACGCTGGCCGGCATGACGCGGCTCGATGCGGCCGGCAGGTCGCACATCGCCGGCATCCAGGGACAGCTGTGGGGCGAGAACACCCGTTCGGCCGAGCGCATCGAGTACCTGGCCGCGCCGCGGCTGATCGCGCTGGCCGAACGCGCCTGGGCAAGCGACCCGGGATGGGAATCGATCGACGATCCGCGCCGGCGCGCGCAGCAGGTCGAACGGGAGTGGAACGAATTCGCCAACCGCCTTGGCCAGCGCGACCTGGCGCGGTTAGACGCCGCGCCGCTGGCCTACGGCTACCGGCTGCCGGCGCCCGGCGCCGTCATCGCCGACGCCGCATTCGCCGCCAATGTCGCCCTGCCCGGGTTGGCGCTGCATTACACTGTGGACGGCAGCGAGCCGACCGCGCGCAGCATGCGCTACGAGCAGCCGGTGCCGCACGCCGCCGCCGGCGGCGCCTTTCGCATCGCCACCTTCGATACGCGCGGCCGCAAGAGCCGCACCGTCACCCTAACCTCGGAGGCCGCCGCCGATGACCTTGACGACTAACCCGCCCGCCGCCGCCGTATCGCTGCCGGCCGCACGCCATCCGCTGGCGTGGGTGCCGACCTTGTACCTGGCGCAGGGCCTGCCGTTCTACGCCGTCGCGCTGGTCGCCGGCTTGATGTTCAAGAGCATGGGCGTGCCGAACGAGCAGATCGCGCGCTGGACCGGCTTGCTCGGCCTGGCGTGGGTGTTCAAGGCGCTGTGGAGTCCCTTCCTCGAACTGGCGCGCAGCAAGAAGCGCGTCGTGGTGGCATTCCAGATGGTCGGCGGCGCCGCGCTCGCCGGCGTCGCGCTGGCGCTGCAACTGCCGGCCTGGTTCGCCGTCGGCATCGCGTTTTTCGCCGTCGTGGCGCTGGCCTCGGCCACCCACGACATCGCCGCCGACGGCTTGTACATCGCCAGCCTGACGGCGCGCCAGCAGGCTGCCTACGCCGGCTGGCAGGGGGCGTTCTTCAACGCCGCCAAATTCATCTCGCTCGGCGGCCTGGTGATCCTCGCCGGCTACCTGGAAATGCGCATCGGCGTGGCGCCGGCGTGGTCGGTGATCTTCGGCCTGTTGGGCGCGGCGCTGGCCGCGCTGGGGCTTTACCACCTGTGGGCATTGCCGGCCACCGGCGAGCGCGCCAGCAGCATCAGCACAGCGCGCGGCGTGGCCGCCACGCTGGCTGACGTGATGCGGACGTTTTTCGCCAAGCCCGGCATCTGGGTGGCGATCCTGTTCATCATCCTGTTTCGCGCGGCCGAAGGGCAGATCCAGACGATCGGGCCGCTGTTCCTGCGCGACGCCAGGGACGTCGGCGGCCTGGGCCTGTCGACCGCCGAGGTGGGCGCCGTGTACGGCACCGCCGGCACCATCGCTTTTTTGGCCGGCAGCATCGGCGGCGGCTACTTCACTTCCGCGCTCAGCCTGCGCCGCGCGATGCCGTGGCTGATCCTGGCGATGAACCTGCCGAACCTGGTGTTCTATTATCTGAGCGTGGCGCAGCCGTCATCGCTGGGCGTCATCGCGCTGGCGCTCGGCGTCGAGATGTTCGGTTACGGGTTCGGCTTCGTCGGCGTGATTTTGTTCATCATGCAGGTCGTCGCCAGCGGGCGCTATCAGACGGCGCACTATGCGCTCGGCACCGGCTTCATGCAGCTCGGCTTTGTGCTGTTCAAGGTTGTCAGCGGCGACATCCAGCAAGCGCTCGGCTACCAGCATTTTTTCCTGTGGGTGATCGCCGCGGCGGTGCCGGTGCTGTTGCTGTCGCGCTTCATGCGCCTCGAGGCCGAACCTAACGCCGCTTGACCGGCAGCGCCAGCCAGCCTTGCCACTGGCCGGCGGCGTCGCGCTGCACGGCCTGGATGTGCGGGCGCGTGCTGTCGAGGCGCCAGACGGTCTGCTTGTCGAGCCAGTCCTCGTACATCGAGCGAAAGCGCGGCCACTCGGCGTGGAAGTCGAGGGTGGCATAGTCGCCGGCCGGCAGCACCCGCATGCCCAGGTTCGGGTCGGCCACCTCGACGCCGGTCACGCCGAAGTCGTAGCAGTATTCGCGCTCGCCGGTAAAGCCCGGGTCTTCGTCGAACACTCCGTAGAACGGCGTGCCGCAGGGGGCGCCGTCGATGCTCTCGCGGTCGCCGATAAAACCATTGCAGGCGATCGACAGCGCGGCGCCGGACTGGCCGAAGAAGCGCTGGTAGCGCAACGTCACCGCCGGCAGCGAGCGCACCGCGATGCGCCGGGCGATGCTGCCCGGTTCGGGCGCGATGTACGGCGCCAGGATGACGTCAAGCTTGTCCGGCTCGGCGACGAAAAAACTGACGTCGCTCTCGCGCCCGACCTGCTGGTCCATGTAGGCGCGCCAGCCGCCGTCGCGCCAGGCCTTGGCCGACATCGCGAACTGCTGCTTGAATGCCTTGGCGAACGCCGCGTTCGACGGGAAGCCGCAATCCTGGGCGATGCGCACGACCGCCACATCGGGCTCATGGCGCAGCAGGTGCGCGGCGCGCCGCAGGCGCCGTTTGCGCTGGTAGTCGACGGCGGAAAACCCGGTCAGCTCGCGGAAGATGCGGTCGAAGTGGAACGACGAGTAGCTGGCCGATGCGGCCAGGCTTTCAAGGGCAAGCGGGTCGCCCACCGAGTCGAGCATCAGGTCCATCACCTCGCACAGGCGCGAGACGCGGGAAGTCGCTTTCACCGGCTGCTTGGCCGCGGCGGCGACGGCCGTGCCGTCAATGTCTGGTGAAAGCGAATGCCGCATCGAAAACAGTCCGTATAGAAGTTCAGGCAATTATGGCGCAATTAAACTGCATTGGTGAAATAACTCAGGCCAGAAGACATTGTTGGAAACCAGCAACGATGAGGATGGCTTCAATGCGTGAGCGACCTGATGCGGCGGTAAGGTCGAGACTCCGATTGAACTGGGAATGAACCGAGATTCGTCTCGATGGGGTATTGTGCGCGTGGTTGCCTGGTCTATAATCGTGATTCCACGGTTCAAATTCGGTTCAACAGCATGATTCAACACACTCCCGAGGCCCCTGATGGCCAGTTGGCGCAATACCGCAGCGGCGTCGCCGCCAGGCTGGCCGGATTGCCAGTGGAAACGCTGCGGGTGTGGGAGCGCCGCTATGGCATCTCCGACACCGGCCGCAGCGCCCACGGGCAGCGTCTGTATTCCGATGCGCAGGTGCGCCGGCTGCGGCTGATGAAACAGCTGGTCGACCAGGGCCATCCGATCGGCGCGCTGGCGCAGTTGACGGTCGAGCAGTTGGGCGCCCTGGCGGTGGTGCCGGCGCCGCGTGCGCAGTCGATGCCGCTGCGGGTGGCGCTGGTAGGGCCGGCGCTGGCCGCGCGGCTGGCCGGCGGCGGGCGCGACATGCTCGCGCTCGACATCGTCGGCCACTGCCGCGAGATTCACAGCGCGCTGCCGGCATTGTCGGGCATCGGCGCCGAAGTGCTGCTGATCGAAATATCGGAACTGGACGACAGCGTGGTGCCGGCCATTGCCGCGTTGCGCGAACAGCTCGGCGTGGCCGCCGTTGTGCTGTACCGTTTTTGCGCCAGCGCGACCATCCGGCAGCTGCGGGCCCACGGCTGCCTGGTGGCGCGCGCGCCCACCGATGTCGCCGAAATCGTGCTGCTGTGCCAGGCGGCGCTGGCTGCCTTGCCGTCGCCGTCGGCGCCACTGCAGGCCGTGCGCACGCAACTCGGCGCGCCGCCGCCGCCGCGCTTCGACGAGCAGGCGCTGGCGCTGCTGTCTACCGCCAAGAACAGCGTCGAATGCGAATGCCCGCGCCATCTCACCGAAATCCTGCTGATGCTGGGCAGTTTTGAGCGCTACAGCCAGCAATGCGCATCGCGCAACGCTGACGACGCGCTGCTGCACGAACAGCTCAACCATGCCGCCGGCGCCGCCCGCGTGCTGATCGAATCGGCGCTCGAACGGCTGGCGCGCGCCGAGGGCCTGCCTTTGCCGGCCGGGATGTGAGGGCGCCATGAGCGCGGACGGACAACCGCACCGGCTGCAGGCGGCCAGGCTGCTGCGCAGTAAATGGACCGCGGCCGTTCCGCTCAACAAGGAAAAGCACTTCATCGTCACCGCCTTGATCGCGCCGGAAGCGCCCGGCACGCACGTCGATGCGGTCATGCTGGAGGCGGTGCTGACAGGGCGCTGCTTGACCTTGCGCTGGCGCGAACTGCGCGACCCGGCGCAATGGCTGCAGGGCTGGCGCTGAGCGGCGCGATATCAACACAACAGGAAAACGCAGTATGACTTCTCCCCACGTCGCCGTAATCGGCGCCGGCATTGCCGGCTTGTCGTGCGCCGCCTCGTTGCAGCAGGGGGGAATTCGCGTGAGCGTATTCGACAAGAGCCGCGGCCCCGCCGGGCGCATGAGCACCCGGCGCGGCGATGACTGGCAGTGCGACCATGGCGCGCAGTACTTCACCGCGCGCGACGCGGCGTTCCGCGCTGAAGTGGCGCACTGGGAGCGGGCCGGCGTGGCGGCGCAGTGGCATCCGCGCATGCGCCGCTTCGACGCCGACGGCACCAGCAGTGGCATCAGCGGCGCCACCGAGCGCTTTGTCGGCGCGCCGCGCATGACTGCGCCGGCGGCATGGCTTGCATCGAACCTGGCTCTGTACACCAGCATGGAGATCAGCGCGGTGCGGCGTGAAGACGCCGGCTGGCGCCTGCACACAACGGGCGCCGGAGCGCTCGATCGCAACTATGACGCGGTGGTGCTGGCGGTGCCGGCGCCGCAGGCCGCGCCGCTGCTGCGCGACATCGCGCCGGAGCAGGCGGTGCTGGCCGCCGCGACGCCAATGGAAGGCTGCTGGTCGATGATGCTGCAGTACGCGGCGCCGCTGACCCTGGACTTCGACGCCGCCTTCATCAACCGCGGTCCGCTGCGCTGGGTCGCGCGCGACAGCGGCAAGCCTGGCCGCGGCGGCGCCGAATGCTGGCTGCTGCACGCCAGCGCCGCGTGGAGCGAGGCGCATCTCGAGCTCGACGCCGGCAGCGTCGCCGCGCTGCTGCTGCCGGCGTTCGCCGAACTGGGCCCGCCGGCGCCGCAACGCTGGAGCGCGCACCGCTGGCGCTACGCCAGCACGCCAAGGCCACGCCGCGAAGTCTGTATCTGGGAAGCCGCGCAAGGGCTGGGTCTGTGCGGCGACTGGCTCAATGGCGGCACCGTGGAAGCTGCGTGGCTGAGCGGGCGCGCACTGGCGCAGCGCATCGCCGCGGGCTAGGCCGCCCTACCAGGGCAGTTCGGCGCCGTTGTACGATCTGAACGAGCCGCTGTCGGCGGGCGTCAGCGCATCGAGCACGCGCAGCATGTCGCCGGCGGCGTCGTGCGCCGGGCGCCCGATGGTCTCGCCGCGAAACGGCCGTGACAGGCGCGAGTTGACGGTGCCAGGATGCAGCGCGACCAGCACGCTGTTCTTCCGGTCGCGCGCCACTTCGATGGCCGCCGTCCTGACCAGCATATTGAGCGCCGCCTTCGATGCGCGGTAGCTGTACCAGCCGCCCAGCCGATTGTCGCCGATGCTGCCTACTTTTGCCGACAGCATGGCCATGATGGCGCGTTCGCCGTCGAGCAGCGGCGCGAAATGACGCAGCAGCAGCGCCGGGCCGAAGGTGTTTGCCTCGAAGGTCGCGCGCATCTGCATGGGATTGAGGTCGGCGAGCCGCTTCTCCGGCATGAATGCATCGGTATGCAGGATGCCGGCGGCGTTGATGATCAGGTGATAGCGCGGGCCGGCCGCCAGTGTTTTCGCCGCCTTTGCGACGCTGCCGTCGTCGTCGAAATCGAGGCGAGGGGACGAGTGCCGGTGCAGACCCTGCACCGAGGCGCAGCGTGGCGATTGTCGCAGCAGGTCGACGAAGGCCGTGCCAATCGTGCCGGATGCTCCTATTACCAATGCGTGAAACTGGTCGGGCAGGCTGTCCATCATGATGGTCTGTTCCGTGTGCGTGTTCGGTTGGAACGAAAAAACGCCAACGGCGACGTTGGCGTTGCGTGGTCTGCGCAGGCGCAGGCGCCTTACATCTTCGGCATCAGCACGGTGTCGATGACGTGGATCACGCCATTGTCAGCGGCGATGTCGGTCTTGGTGACGTGCGCTTTGTCGACCATCACTTTGCCGCCCTTGGCCTTGACAGTGACGGAGCTGCCTTCGACCGTCGCAACCATGCCTGGCTTGACGTCGGCTGCCATGACTTTGCCAGATACGACGTGGTAGGTCAGCACTTTGGTCAGTGCGGCCTTGTCTTTCAGCAAGGCGGCCAATTTGGCCTTTGGGATCTTGGCGAAGGCTGCGTCGGTCGGCGCGAACACGGTAAATGGACCTGGGCCCTTCAGCGTGTCGACCAGGCCAGCTGCCTCGACTGCCGTTACCAGCGTGTTGAAGGTGCCGGCCGATTTTGCGGTATCGACGATGTCGGCTGCACTTGCCGAGCCAAACGCCATTGTCATTGCTGCTGCGATAAGAAATTTCTTCATTGTGAGCTCCTGTAGTTGAACCGACGCACATGCGAGGTTTCGGACGGTTGTCACGAGGCGCGGTATCAAGTAAGCCTGTTGAACCGCTAGTGAACCGAATGAGGATGATATTATCCACCGCGCTCGGTATTGTCCAACAGGATTCAATTGAGATATCGCTAATAGCGGTTCAACATAGGTTCATCGTTGTTTGGGGCCAGGTTCAATGCCTCACGTTCGAACAGGCGCAGCAAGCATCGACGCCGACGCCCGAGGTGCGCGCCGACGTGACTGCGCCCAAGCGGCCGGCGAGCTCGACATCACGGAAGTGTCGGCTTCCTTCCCCTGCTAACAGCAGTTACAACTGGCTGAACCTGCGTTAATGTCATGCCGCGTCGGCCGCTTCGCGCTTGCGGCGGGTGGTGATGCTCTCACGGTTCAGCCCACAGTTGTCAATATCGAAATCATCGATGATGACGAAGGTCGTGGCGGGGTCTTGTTCTGCACTCGGCTGAGCTGCCGGGCGCGACAGCGTTGACGCGCACGTTCGAACTGGCCATCTCAATCGCGAGGCCCCGGGTCAGACCTTGAATTACGGGGATTGGTTGAGGGCGGCGAATCCGGGGTCTGACCCAGAATGAAAAACCGGGTCAGCCCCCTGCTGCCTAAGCCTGGTTGCGCTTTGGCAGCACCCATCCCTGCCGGATAAAGTGGCAGGTGTAACCGTCCGGATTGCGTTCGAGGTAATCCTGGTGTTCCGGCTCGGCTTCCCAGAACGGGCCGGCCGCAACGATTTCGGTGACTGCCTTGCCAGGCCACAGGCCAGCAGCGTCGACGTCGGCGACGGTATCTTCGGCAACGCGCTTTTGCGCATCGCTCAGATAATAGATGCCTGAGCGGTAGCTGGTGCCACGATCGTTGCCCTGGCGGTTTTCGGTGCTCGGGTCGTGGATCTGGAAGAAAAATTCCAGGATGGCCCGATAGCTCGTCTTGCTTGGGTCGAAGGTGACCTCGAGCGCCTCGGCATGGGTGCCGTGGTTGCGGTAGGTGGCGTTGGGCACATCGCCGCCGGAATAGCCGACGCGCGTTTTCAGTACGCCCTGCAAGCGGCGCACCAGGTCTTCCATACCCCAGAAGCAGCCGCCGGCCAGGATCGCGGTTTCAGTTTGCATTGTCATTGGTAACCTTTCTCAATCGTTAATCGTTGCCATCGGCAAGTCTACCGCTTGTCCGGCCTATCTGCTTTACAATCGACGAATCGAGGTAGCGAGCATGACGGCACAAATGACAATGACGACGACAGAACGCACGGCAGTGCATACCATCAGGCTGATCCTGGGCGACCAGCTCAATGTGCGCCATCGCTGGTTCAGCGAGACCGACGACGCCATCACCTATGTGCTGATGGAAGTGCGGCAGGAAACCGATTACGTCCATCATCACGCGCAAAAGATCCTGGCGATTTTCGCGGCGATGCGCGACATGGCGCGGCAGTTGCGCGAGGCCGGCCACAAGGTCGATTACCTGGCCATCGATGATCCTCGCAACCTGCAAGCGATTCCCGCCAATATCGACGCATTGATGATGCAGCACAAAGCTGCTGCGTTCGAGTACCAGGCGCCGGATGAATGGCGCCTCGATGAACAGCTGTATCAGCACGGCCGTTGCAAGCAGGGCCCGTGGCTGATGGTCGACAGCGACCATTTTTATACGACGCGCAACCAGGTCGCGGATATCTTCGCCGCGCGCAAGCAATGGTTGATGGAGTTCTTTTACCGCCAGATGCGCGTGGAGCACCAGGTATTGATGGAATCTGCCCGGCAGCCGATCGGCGGGCAGTGGAACTACGATCACGACAACCGCAAACCCTGGCGTGGCGTGCCCGCCGAGCCGCGCGATCCACGCACTTTGCATGACCATTCGGCGCTATGGAAAACGATCGTCGACGCCGGCGTGAAAAGCTTCGGCAATCCGCAGTCCGATCGACTCGCATGGGCGCTTAACCGCGACGAGGCGCTGCAACAACTCGACGCGTTCATCGATGGCGCGTTGCCGCACTTTGGGGACTTCCAGGATGCGATGAGCGCGAATGCCTGGCGGCTGTTTCATTCACTGTTGTCGTTTGCGCTGAACGTCAAGTTGCTGAACCCGCGTGAAGTGGTGGCCAGGGCGGAGGCGGCGTACCACGCCGGCCATGCGCCGCTTGCCGCCGTCGAAGGCTTCATCCGGCAGATACTGGGCTGGCGCGAATACGTGCGCGGCGTGTATTGGGCGAACATGCCCGGCTACGCCGAAAAGAATTATTTTGGCCATGCGCGCCCGCTGCCGCGCTGGTTCTGGGACGGCAAAACCAAGATGAATTGCCTGTCGCGGTCAATCACGCAATCGCTCGAACAGGCCCATGCACATCACATCCAGCGCCTGATGGTGATCGGGAATTTTGCGCTGCTCGCCGGCCTGGATCCGGCCGAGGTTCACCAGTGGTATCTCGGCATATATATCGATGCTTTCGAATGGGTGGAGCTGCCCAATACCGTCGGCATGAGCCAGTTCGCCGACGGCGGCCTACTGGCCACCAAGCCGTATGTCTCCAGCGCCGCCTACATCGACCGCATGAGCGACTATTGCAAAGGCTGTCACTACGATAAAAAAGCGCGCGTTGGCGAGCGTGCCTGTCCGTTTAATGCGCTGTACTGGGATTTCTATCAGCGCAATACGGCGACCCTGGCCCGGAACCCGCGTATCGGCATGGCCTATAGGCAGCTGGAGAAAATGGATGCAACGGCGATTGCGCAATTCCAAGAGCGGGCGCGCGAGCTGTTGCAGGATCTCGATTCGCTGTAGCGCTGGCCCGCGCCGGATTGCTTGCTACCTCTGGAGCGGGGCTGGCGCCGCCGCGTTCATTCTGCCGATCATGCCGCGTTCTTCCGCACGCAAGGTCAGCACCGACACGCCGCTGGCGGTCACCGCAACGGTGTGCTCGAACTGTGCGGACAGCGAGCCGTCGCGCGTGACCACCGTCCAGCCGTCATCTTCCGTTCTGACGCTGCGCCCGCCGTGATTGAGCATCGGTTCGATGGTGAATACCATGCCTTCGCGTAGCGGCAGACCGGTTCCACGCTTGCCGAAATGCAGCGCCTGCGGTTCTTCATGCATTTCGCGGCCGATGCCGTGGCCACAGTATTCGCGCACGACCGAATAGCCGTTGCGCTTGGCGTGGCCCTCGATGGCCGCGCCGATGTCGCCCATGCGGGCGCCGGCACGCACGGCGCGGATGCCTTTCCACATGGCTTCGTAGGTGGTCTGGACCAGGCGCCTGGCGGCCAGGTCGACGTCGCCGACAAGATACGTTTTGCTCGAATCGGCGATAAAGCCGTTCTTTTCCAGCGTGATGTCGAAGTTGACGATGTCGCCGCCCTTCAGCACTTTGGTGGGCGATGGTACGCCGTGGCAGACCTCGTCGTTGATCGACGAATTCAACACGAAACCATAATCGTATTGGCCCTGCGCGGCGCCATCCATTTGTTCGACCGACTATTTTTTGACAGGAGAGCATCATGGAAAACGAACAAGATGAGCAGCCGAAGTCCGAGGCCGACGGTCAGGCGCCGCAGCAGCCGGCGCAACAGGTATCGCGCCAAGGCGAAGCAGCACCGTGGCGTGCGCGCCACGTTTGCGCGTTGCGAAATGGCTACGGCGCGCTGTCTTTATGCGTGCCGCTATAGACTCAGCCTTCGACTTATGCCATTGATATTATTGATTTTTCCCTCTGACTTACGATACTTGCCGGCGCCAGACCCGGGCCGTGTTGAAGTCGCCAGAAACGGTGTCGGCGTGAAGAGTCCTCCGGCAACCCTAAACCCTATTGGAGATCAGCAACGAACAAGCAACTAAAGGTATTACTCGGCGCCCAATCGTTGCAGCCATGTTCGGTGCATCCGCAGCGCAGGCGCAATCGACCAGCACGAGCAGTCAAGGCAGCACCGGCGGCATGCAGGCAAGCGACCAGAGCACCGGGAGCGATACGACCACAAAGTCCAAGAGCAAGCAGAAAAAGCAGAAGAAGCACCGCTCCTCGTCCGGCGCCAGTTCAGTCGCTGGCGGTCGGGCATAACACTGCCAGTCCGGAACAAGCTGCAAATAGCGTTTGCAAAAGAGAAGATCAATCCACCGTCACGCCGGCGTCTCTTACCACCTTGCCCAGCTTGACCGATTCGGAACGCATCAGCGCGCCGAATGCCTCCGGCGTGCCGCCGACGACCGGCGTGCCCAGCTCTTCCCACTTTTGCTTGAACGCCGGGTCGGCGAAGATGTCGTTGAGAGCCTGGTTCAGCTTGGCGATGATCGGCTTCGGCGTGCCGGCCGGCACCACGATGCCGTGCCAGCCGGTGACGTCGTAGCCGGGGACGCCGGCTTCGGCCAGGGTCGGCACGTCCGGCAGGGTCGGGCTGCGGGTCGCCGTGGTGACGGCGATGGCGCGCAGCTTGCCGGTCTTGATGTACTGCACCGAACTGCCGAGGATGTCGAACATCACCTTGACGTGGCCGCCGATCACATCGTTGAGCGCGGGGCCGGCGCCCTTGTAAGGCACGTGCTGCAGCTTTGCGCCGATCGCAGTATTGAACAGTTCACCGGCCAGGTGCTGCGGCGTACCGTTTCCGGCAGACGCAAAGCTCAGCGTGTCGGGCTTGTCCCTGGCCATCGCGATGAATTGCTTGACGGTGGTCACGTTCACGGAAGGATGCACTTCCAGCACCAGCGGGAACGCCGAGATCTGGATGATGGGCGCAAAATCTTTTTCCGGATCGAATGGAATTGTTTTGTACAAGGTCTTGTTGACCGCCATCGGGCCGCTGGCGGCGAGCAACATCGTATAGCCGTCGGCCGGCGACTTGGCCACCATGCCGGTGCCGATGTTGCCGCCGGCGCCGCCGCGGTTGTCGATGATGATCGGCGTATTGAGTTTTGCCTGCAGCGGCGCCTGGAGCAGGCGCGCCATCGCGTCGGTCGGGCCGCCCGGCGGGTAGGGCACGATGAACTTGATCGGCCTTGACGGATAAACATCGGCGGCGCTGACGGCGAACACCTGGGCCATTAGCATTGATGCGAGGATCGCCTTCTTGAACATGCTTCGTCTCCTTGGTTTTTTTAGGGTGGGGTGAGAGGTATTCGGTTCAACAAGGCTGGCCGGACAGGCGGCGCTTCAACGCCAGCACGGCGCTGTGCACCGTTGACAGTACCGGTTTGCCGCTGGCGCGCGCGCAGGCGCCGTGCGCGCGCGCCATGCTGAACTGCGCCAGCGCGATCGTGTTGCAGCCGGCTTCGCCCAACAGCCGGGCCTGTTCGGCGATCAGCGCGTCGTGCTGCGATGCATCGCCCCGGTTCAGCGCGTCGAGCGCGCCAGCGGCCAGCGCATGGCGCACCTCGATATCGGCCGGGAACTCGGCTGGCATCGATTCCAGCGTCGGTCCGAAGGTGGCGATCAGCCCGACAGGGCCGGTGGCCTGTTGCGCGTCGGCGATCATCGCCTCGTTCGGCTTGAGCACCGGGATGTGCGGATAGCGCCGGGCCACCGCGTCGATGCAGGAGCCGAACGCCGAGCAGGTGAACAGGATGGCCTGGGCGCCGGTGCCGACCGCATAGGCGGCCAGGTCCTCGAAGCGCCGGTGCATGGCGGCGTCGAGGCCATGGCCGGAGCTTGCCAGGTCGGCCGACAAGGAGTCGTCGAGCAGGTTCATCAGGGTCGCTTCGGGCCAGTCGCTGCCCATGACGGCGTTGATCGGGTCCACCGAATGGCTCAGTGCGTGTATCAGTGCAATGCGTGGCATGTGTCGCTCAGAAGAAAGAAGGGTGGTGCTCACTGGTCGTCGATCGGCGGCAGTTCCGGCGCCAGCAGGCGCAGGCCGGCCATCAGCAAGTTGTCGTAACGCTCCCGTTCGGCGGCAATGCTTTCCTGCGTCCACTTGTAGAAGCCTTCGCCGGATTTCATGCCGTAATTGCCGGCGGCGTAGCGCTCGGTCAGCGCCTTGGCCGGCACTGTATTGGCTGCGAGCGATGGATACATGGTGGCTGCGGCCGGACAGTGCACGTCGATGCCGGCATGGTCGCGTTGCAAGACCGGGCCGGCGGCCAGGAAGCGGAAGCCGAAGCCGAACCGCACGGCGGCATCGACGTCCTCGGCCGATGCGACACCGGCGTCGATCAACGCGAACGCTTCGCGTGCCAGCGCATGCTGCAGCCGGTTGGCCAGAAAGCCCGGCAAGTCCTTGCGCACGAGCACCGGCACCATGCCGCAGCCGCGCATGAAATCGGACAAGGCGTCGGCCAGCGGCGCGGACGAGCGCGCCCCGAGCACCACCTCGACCAGCGGCACCAGGTGCGCCGGCATGAAGAAATGCAGGCCGAGCATGCGCTCCGCGGTGTCGAGTCCTTCGCCGATGGCCGAGATCGGAAAGCTGGAACTGTTGCTGCACAACAGTGTGTCGGCGCGCGCGCGCCGCACCAGGTCGGCAAACAGCGCCTGCTTCGGCGCCAGCTTTTCCGGAATGCATTCGATGACCACGTCGATGGTGCTCCAGTCGACATTGTCAAGACTGGCGCAGGTGGCGATGCGGTCGCGCCTGTGTTCCACGCCCAGCTTGCGCAAGGCGCCGGTGAAGTACGCGTTCAGCGATTGGCGACGGGCTTCGCCCGGCTCGAGCACGATGGTGCCGCAGCCGGCGCGCGCCAGCACCAGCGCAACATCGGCGCCCATGGTGCCGCCGCCGATGACCAGGGCGCAGGCGCCGGATGGCCTGGGCAACACAAAGTTCGATGCAATCGCAGTGGAGTCGTTGTTCATGATGGCCGGTGAATAAAGAGACAGCCCAGTGTGCCGCATGGTTTTTTATCTGTGAATCGCCTTTTTTCTATAGACTTATCGATTATGGAGATAAATTTTTCAGCGCGGGACATCCGCGCTTTTCTTGCTGTGGCCGATACGCTCAGCTTCAGCCAGGCTGCGCAGCAGATGCACTTGTCGCAGTCGGCGTTGTCGACGCTGATCGGCCGCCTGGAAGACGCGTTCGGCACCCGGCTGTTCGACCGCACGACGCGGGCGGTGGCGCTGACCGCCGCCGGCGAGGTGCTGGCGTCGCATGCCGACCAATTGCTGTCGGACATAGAACGCACCGTGACCGCGGTGCGCGATGTGTCGGCGCTGCGGCGCGGACGCGTGGCGCTGGCCGCGCTGCCGTCGCTTGCGGCGCGCATCGTGCCGCGCCTGTTCCGCACTTTCGGCGCCCAGTATCCGGACATCACCTTGTCGCTGGCCGATACCTTGTCGGAGCCGGCGTTCGAGCTGGTGCGGGAAGGGCGCGTCGACTTTGCCATTACCGCCGCCAATCCGACCTACCGGGACCTCGATTACATTCCGCTGACCACCGACACGTTCGTCTTGCTGGCCGCGCGCGGCCATCCGCTCGGGCAAGTGGCCGGCGACGTGCGCCTCGTCGACACGCTGGCGTATCCGCATATTTCGATGTCGCGCCATACCAGCGTGCGGCAGTACGTTGAAGCTGCCGCGTTGCAAAACGGGATTGGCTTTCATCCGGCGTTCGAGATCGATCACCTCGCCACCATCGGCGCGATGGTCGTCGCGGAACTCGGCGTGGCGGCGCTGCCGACAATGGCAGCCGATGTGATCAGCGCCGACGGCTTGGTGCGGCGGCCACTGGTCGACCCGGTGATTCGCCGTTCGATCGGCGTGGTCAAGCGCAAGGAACGTTCGCTGTCGCCGGCGGCGGAGGCGATGCTGGCGTTGCTCAAGCGGCAGATCGAGACGTAAAAAAGCCGACTCGTGCTGAGTCGGCTTTCTGTGCTTCGCTTGCGCAACTTAGAACTGGTTCATTGTGTTATGCGCGCCGGATGCTTTCAGCGCCGCGTCGCCGCTGAAGTAGTCCTTGTGATCGTCGCCGATGTCCGAGCCCGACATGTTCTGGTGCTTGACGCAGGCGATGCCCTGGCGGATTTCCTTGCGCTGCACGCCGGCGACGTAGCCCAGCATGCCCTGGTCGCCGAAGTATTCCTTGGCCAGGTTGTCCGTCGACAATGCCGCCGTGTGGTAGGTCGGCAGCGTGATCAGGTGATGGAAAATGCCGGCTTCACGGGCCGAGTCGGCCTGGAAGGTGCGGATTTTTTCGTCCGCGGCAAGCGCCAGTTCGGTGTCGTCGTACTCGACGCTCATCAACTGCGTGCGCTCGTAGGCGGACACGTCTTTGCCTTCGCTCTTCATCTGGTCGAAGATCTGCTGGCGGAAGTTCAGCGTCCAGTTGAACGATGGGCTGTTGTTGTACACCAGCTTGGCGTTTGGAATGACCTTGCGGATTTTGCTGACCATGCCGCCAATCTGGGCAATGTGCGGTTTTTCGGTTTCGATCCACAGCAGGTCGGCGCCGTTTTGCAGCGAGGTGATGCAATCGAGCACGCAACGCTCGGCGCCCGTGTCCGCGCGGAACTGGAACAGATTGCTGGCCAGGCGTTTCGGGCGCAGCAGCTTGCCGTCGCGCTTGATGACGACGTCGCCGTTGGCCATCGATTCGGTCGACACTTCCTCGACATCGAGGAAGGAGTTGTACTGGTCGCCCAGGTCGCCTGGCTCGCGGGTGACGGCGATCTGCTTGGTCAGGCCGGCGCCGAGCGAATCGGTACGGGCAACGATCAGGCCATCGTCGACGCCGAGTTCGAGGAACGCGTAACGCACGGCGCGAATCTTGGCCAGGAAGTCTTCATGCGGCACCGTGACCTTGCCGTCCTGGTGGCCGCATTGCTTCTCGTCGGATACCTGGTTTTCGATCTGGATGCAGCAGGCGCCCGCTTCAATCATTTGCTTGGCCATCAGGTAGGTCGCTTCGGCATTGCCGAAACCGGCGTCGATGTCGGCGATGATCGGCACCACGTGCGTGATGTGGTTGTCGATCTGGTCCTGGATCGCTTGCTTGGCGGCGCCGTCGGCGGCGGTGTCGAGCTGGCGGAACAGGCCGCCCAGTTCGCGCGCATCGGCCTGGCGCAGGAAGGTGTACAGCTCGCGGATAAGGTCGGCAACGGCAGTCTTTTCGTGCATCGACTGGTCAGGCAACGGGCCGAACTCGGAACGCAACGCGGCGATCATCCAGCCGGACAGGTAAAGGTAGCGGCGGTCGGTGCTGTTGAAGTGCTTCTTAATCGAAATCATCTTTTGCTGGCCGATGAAACCGTGCCAGCAACCGAGCGACTGGGTGTACTTGGACGAATCGGCGTCGTAGTTGGCCATGTCGTCGCGCATGATCTTTGCCGTGTACTTGGCAATGTCGAGGCCGGTCTTGAAGCGGTTCTGTGCGCGCATGCGTGCGGCGGACTCAGGATTGATGGCGTTCCAGGCACTGCCTTCCTTGTCCTTGAGGGTAGCGATGGCTTGAATATCGTCTTGGTACTGTGACATGTGAATCTCCCGGTAAGTAAACATCGAATTTGGAAACAGTTCGTTTTGAAGCTGAGGCTGCCCGCGGTACGACCGGGGAGGCAACCTAACAAAGCTCAACAACCTGTATCCATGATAGACGTTTTAGCGTGCCAGGTGGACTCTTATATAAGACATATAACTTAAAAAATACCTCTTATATTCAATAGATTAGAACTGCTATATCACGATGCGAAACATATTTTTAGAAAATGGGATGGGATTCATCCCGTTGCGGGCGAACCAAGTTCACATTATGAAACGCACTTTCAGCAATGGGGATAAGTGCAATGTAAGTAAGCAAACACCAACCGCCTCGGTTGGTGTTCTGGCTTGCCGGATGGCTTACTCTGATTTGGCCTGCTGCGAATGCAGTTGCTCGCGCAGTTGATGGGCATTGAAATGGGTATAGTCCTTGTTGAGCTCTGACTTGATGAGCGGCTTGATGTGCGGGTCCATGAATGAGCGTAGGGCACCGAGAAATTGTGGTGACGCAGAGATGACGAGTTGCTGGAAACGGCCCTCCCGGTGCGCTGTGAGCAGGTAGTTCGAAATGTCCTTGGCGAACTGCTCGGCTTCCTGCTCGGCGGGCGTGTGGGCCAGATGACAGGCCTTGTTCGGCGCCCCGACCTTGACATCGTGTGCGTACCCGACGCCTTGCGTGCCTCCAATGTTGTGGCTGCTGTTGGTTGCCGCGGTCGGGCCTATCTTGTCGGACTCCGTTTCGAGCACGCGCAAGCGCACCGCGGAATTGACCGTGTCCTCGATTTCTTGCAATGGCTCCGCGGGATCAGACTCCTCAAAAAATCGCGCCCGGCCTGCATTAGCCGAGAGAATCCAGGTTGTTTGCATGCTACCCCCTGGCAGTAAATTAAACGAAGATTGCGCGCGTCATCGGTGATCGCTGCAGCGATGCCTTGTAGCCGAAAATAAGTATAGGCCGCGCCCGGAAAGCCCGGCGCACCGACGCCTTCGCGCGGCCTGCAATCGGCGTTCACGCCAGCGCCCACGCAAAAACGCCAACCTGATTGGTTGGCGTCGTTTTGCATGCCTGGCCTCGCTTACGGGGCTGGCTGGGTGATCGTGTTCTTCTCGAGCGTCACGGCGGTCTGGGCGAGCAGGCGTCCATTGACCGATGCGCCGGTCTTCACTGCGACCATCGTCTTGGCCAGCATCACGCCTTCAAAGTGGGCGGTGGTGCCGATCGATACTGCGCCGGCCGCCTGCCAGAAGACATTTTTTGCCAGTGCGCCGCCGGTCAGCGTCACACGCGTTGCGCTCGCTTGATGGATGCCGCCGGCGACCTGGAAAATCCAGACGTCGGTCGGACCGCCCGCCAATGTCACATCGGTCGAGATCTTGACGTCGGTGCCCCATTTGTACAGGCCCGGCACCAGCGTCTTGCCGCCGATTTCGCCGGAACCGAGTTCGGTAAAGTCAGGCAGGACTCGGCCGGCAGCGTCCGTGTAGGCCGCTTCCATGTCGCTCACCGCCGCCGTCAGCAAGGTCGCGGCCGTCACGCTGCATGGCAATGGGCCGGCGTAGTCGACGGTGTAGAGGATGCCGGCGGCGATCTCGCCGCAGCTCAGGCCGATTGCCGCGCCGGTAATCGGGCTGGCGCCGACGTCGCCGGTAATCACTGAGGCGTACACATTGGTGATGCCGGTTTTGCTCAGAAGCGCAAACGTCATCGCCGAGCCGAGCTTGACGGGCGCCTGAATGCGCGCCGCCGGACCTGCGCTTGCCACTCCTGGCGCCGCTAACAGCGCGCTCAGGATCGTTGCCAAAAGTAAGGCTTGCGGCTTGATCTGGAATCGGTTCATGGTGCTTCCTTTTTATTTGTTGCGCCTCCCGAGCCTGGTTTTTTCAGGGCAGCGTGGAGTCGCCGGCGCGGGGACCGTTTGCATGACACTGTTTATACAGTTCCTATGGGAAATCCCTATGCGGCCTACCGCACATAGTTACAAGAGTTACAAATGATGAGCTGGCAACGGTTACGATGAGGTTTGATGAAACGCGCCAGAAGCCGGGTTAACAGTGACCTATTTTGACGCCGCGCCGCGACTCGGACCGTGTACTGTTTCTTCTGGCGCCGCGACGGATCGAGAGAAAAGACTCCGCGTACATTCCTATATCAGGTAGTGCCCGGCATTGGCGATCCGGCAGGGTTCGAACTCGGGCAGTGCGCGACGCAGCGCAATCTGTCCGCGGCCGGCCGCACAGACGCGACAAGAATAGGCGAACGATTCCGACAAGAGCGAATTCCGGTTGCCGCGGTCTTGTCCAGCCGATGGTGCCGCTGTCTCGAAACTGCAAGGCTGGCGTTCGGGCGCGTAGAGCCTGCGCCGATGCTCGATTCCATGTTCGTCGATGAGGCAGATGCCGGCTAGCGCAAGTTGCAAGATGTACGTGCTTACTTGAAGTCGTCCAGGGGCGCCGGTAACATCGTCATGGTCACCCACGACGTCAATCTTCAAGCGATCGTCGGTGGCCACATGAGCGCGGGCGAGATGGCGGTCGCCGCCGTCGAAGCAAACGGCGCACTGCACATGATCGGAAGTTTGTCCTTGACGGACAGATAGGGCTGGGCACCGGTATCATGGCGCAGGCGCGTTGCATTGACGCACCGCGAAAATCAAGAGATCGGATTTGTATGGTGATTGTTACCCACAGCGGCAAGTTCCACGCCGACGACGCCTGGGCTGTGGCCGTGCTCAAAATTTTGTTCCCGCAGTCCGAGGTCGTGCGCACGCGCGATCCGGTCAAAGTCGAGGCGGCCGATTTTGCCGTCGATGTCGGCGGGATCTGGGATCCGGCGACGGGACGTTTCGACCACCACCAGAAGGGCTTCTCCGGCGCGCGCCAGACCGGGGTGCCTTACGCCAGCGCGGGCCTGGTGTGGAAGGAATACGGCGCGCGCTGCGT
The DNA here is from genome assembly GCF_049897565.1 of Massilia sp. TWR1-2-2. Lineage (NCBI taxonomy): Bacteria > Pseudomonadati > Pseudomonadota > Betaproteobacteria > Burkholderiales > Oxalobacteraceae > Massilia > Massilia sp. TWR1-2-2. Next base: position 48,217 of record NZ_JAFCWM010000027.1, read on the forward strand.
GAGCATCCTGTCAGAGGCGCATACAGGACATCGGCTGTCCGATAACTCTGCGCTCGAGATGGCGTATGCGATCGATGCCGATATCGTGCAGTACCTCGATTTGTCCGACGTCGGCGCCGCCAAGAATGCGCCTGGCGGCTACGGGCTGTCGGCGGTGGTGTCCGGCTTCAATCCCAACTGGCTTGACGAGCAACGGGTCGGATACGGCGCGGCCGACGATGCCTACCGGCTGAGCCAGTTTACCCGCGCGGCCGAACTGCTCACCGACATCATGATCAACGCCGTCAAATACCGCGTCGGCGCGTTGCTGTCGGTTCAGCAAGTCAGGCAGGCGGAATTGATCGAGGACGGCAGGGTGCTGTTCCTGCAGAACGGCGCCGTGCCGTGGAGCCAGGTCGTGCGCAAGGAAATGCCGAAGGTGCTGTTTGTGATCAGCCACAACATCGCCGAGCAGCGCTACATGATCCATACGATCCCGGTCAGCTCGGAAAGTTTTGCCGCACGCGCCGATCTGCCCGAGCAGTGGGCTGGATTGCGCGATGCGGAGCTCGCGGCGGTAACGGGCGTGCTCGACGCCGGCTTTTGCCATACCGGCCGGTTCATTGCCGCGGCCAAGTCGTATGAGGGCATTCGCAGCATGGCGACGCTTGCGCTGCAAGCCGTCGACCAGCAGCGCGCCGCGTGACAGGGCGGATCGCCGGCGAGCAGCAGCAGGCGCTGAGGTGATACTCGCTGCGCCGCGCTGTCCGGTGGTAAGCTATCAATATTGTCACTTCAAACCTGAAGGAATGTTATGAAACCGCTGTTCTCCTCGGACGAAGAAGCGAACGCAGCATCAACAATGCCGGTGGCGACTGCGCCTTCATTGCCGCCATTAATCAATCCTGCCGGTTCGCCGGACCTGCTGCCGGCAGCGCCCGCGCAGGCAAGCGCGGCGCCGCTGGTGCGTATCGATATCTCCGGCATCGACGACAAGGCCATCGAAGCGCTGGGCGGCTCGACTGGCTCGGGCGTGGCGAAGGTGTCGGCCAAGTTGCTCGGCACGGTGCGCGCGTCGGATGCGGATGTGTTCGGCACGCAGCTGAACGAACTGATTGCCGCCTCCAAGGGCCTCGACCCGGCCAAGCTGCGCTCGGGCGGCCTGATGTCGCGCGTGACGAGCATGTTCGGCTCGGTCAAGGAAAAGATGCTGTCGCAGTACCAGGTGGTCGAATCGCGCATGGAGACGCTGGTCGGCGAGATGACCCGCCACGCCAACGTGCACCGCGGCCGCATCCAGGATTTCGATGAGATGTATAAAGGCTTGGAGATGTACTACCAGGGCCTCGATGCCGACGTGAAAAAGGGCGAAGAGTGGGCGGCCCGGCTGCGGCAGGCGGTGGCGCAGCAAGAGGCTGCCGTCAACGCTTTCGAGGCGCAGCAGGCCACTGAACTGAAGCGGCGTCTCGAGCGTCTCGAAAAACGCATCGACGACTTGCGCCGGGCCATGCTGATGGCCACGCAAATGGTGCCGCAAATCCGCCTGTCGCAGGACAACGCCCGCGCGCTGACGGACACCTTCACCGATATCGTCAACGTGTCGATTCCGGCCTGGCGCAACGTGTTCTCGCTGTACTTGCTGCAGCTCGAGGCCAAGCAGAGCGCGGCGGTCGCCAACTCTGCGTACGATGCCACCGACGCGGCATTCCGCGCCCAGGCCGACATGCTGCTGGAAAATACCGAGACGGTGGCGCGCGCCAAGCAGCGTTCCCTGGTCAGTCTCGAAACCGCCCAGCACGTCCAGACGCAGCTGATCACCGCTTTCGACAAGCTCGAGCAGATATCGAGCGAAGGCCAGCAGCGCCGCAGGGACGAGCTGCCGAAACTGCAGCAACTCGAGCGCGACCTGATTGCACGTTTTTCGCCAGGAGCGGCGTAAGGTCTGACGCCGACCATTGCTCCGGATGCGCATTAGCGCGAAAATATCATCTTCACCTATAAGGAAATTCCATGTCGACCACGCTTGAAACTGGCCATCGCATCAATCTCGAAAAAACCGCCCCGGGCTTGAAGCGTGTTCGTATCGGCCTCGGATGGAAAGTCAACGCGGCCGAAGGCCAGGCGTTCGACCTCGACTCGTCGGTGTTCCTGTGCAAGAAAGACGCCGGCGACAACCCGGTCATGATCAGCAACGCCCACTTCGTCTATTACAACCAGGTCACTTCGCCGGATGGCGCCGTCGTTCACTCCGGCGACAACCGCACCGGTGACAAGGATGGCGACGACGAAGTCATCACCGTCGACCTGAGCCGTGTCGACGCGGCGGTCGTCGAGATGCCGATCGTGGTCACCATTCACGATGCCGAGGCGCGCAAGCAGACCTTTGGCCGCGTCGCCGAAGCCTACGTCAAGGTGTACAACGACGAGACCGGCGACGTGATCGCCCAATACGACCTGGACGAAGACTATTCCGACAAGACCGCGCTGCAGTTCGGCTCGCTGTACCGCAAGGATGGCGAATGGCGCTTTCAGGCTGTCGGCGCCGGCTTCAAGCTGAACCTGGCGACCTTCATCCGCAAGCTTGGCGGCACTGTCTGACAACGGCGACGCGCTGGCGCCGCGCGATAGACCGATGACACATCAGACGCCCAAGGCTTTTGACTTCGGCGGGGAGCCGGAACCTGCCGCGGATCCGGTCGACCGTTCATCCGTGCCGAAAGCCCTGGACTTCGGTGACATCGACGCTGCCGCGGCGACGCCTCAAGCTGCTGCGCCCAAGGCGCTGGCATTCGACGACATTGCTGTCGCGCCGCCGATGCCGCCGAAAGCGGCGCCCAAACCCCTGTTCGACAGCGAGGACCATCCGGCGGTCCGCGATGCGCTGGCGACCGCGCGGGCCGACTATCGGGCAATGTTTGAGCTAGCCGAGCAACGCCTGGCCGCGCTGTTTCGGCGAATCCTGCCGGTCAGGCTGGCATTGGTGACGAACTGGGCGGAGGGGCCATTGATGGAGCAGTCCGCGCTGCTGCAGCCGGTCACCGAGCTGGTGTTGAAGTTTTCTCAGATGGCAGTACCGGCGCTGCTTGAAGAAGCGCTCGACAGCAGCCGGGCGCCAACGGGCGTGCTCGGCAAGCTGTTCCGCCGCGCGCCGTCGCCGGCCCAGTCCAAGGCAGCGCTGACATCGGCGCGTGCGCAGCTACTGCAACTGATGACGGACAGCGAGGTCGCCACGCGCAACCTGGAGGAGTCGGCGACCACCCTGAACTTGCATTGGGCGGCGCTTGCCGTGGTGTCGAAACTGGCCGAGGGCGCCGCGGACGAAACCTTGCTGGACGCGCTCGTGCAGCGCCGCACGCTGATTCAGCAGGCCGCGCGCCAGGCAGAGCTGTCGATCCTTCAGATGGGGCAGGTGCGCCAGCAAGCCGCCGACCTGATCGGTCAAGTGTCGTCCTTCCTGACGGTGACTTTGCCGGCGCTCGAAATGGCGCAGGCGCAAAGGGGTAATTGAAAAATCGGTCCTGCCCGCAACCCCGACTGCGCTGCCGGACAGCACGACGGCAAGCCTGATAGTTTGCTATGCTATCGGATCCGTGCCTACCCCAGCCTCAATGCGCCTGTGCAACGAGGCCTTCACGCGCATATGAAATCATCCCAGCAAACCCTTCGCCTTGTTCATCCCGCTGCTGGCCCTGTGTCGCGCGCGCGCAAGCAATTCAATACGCTCATCAAGAAGCTGGAATCGGCCCGTGCGCTGTTGGCGCAGTGGAAGGAAACGCTTCCAGCCGTCATGAGCAAAATCGACAGCGAATATAGTCCCCTTGTCGATACTCAGGGCGAGCGCTTCAAGCAATTACTGCTGCTGTTGGACGAAATGCATGGTCATAAATTATTGGGCAAGCGCGAGCGTGAGAAGCTGAGCAGGTTCGTTGCATCCAACGCGCTCGACCTGCTGGCCGATGCCGACGACGCGGTGCTCAAGGATCTCTACAACCGCCATGGCGGCGCTGATTTCGACGCGCAGGAAGACCAAAGCAAGGAGGAGATCCGGCTGATGATGGAAATGCTGTTGGGCGCCGAGTTCAAAGGCGATATCGACGTGCGCTCGCCGGAGGCCATGCTCAAGGCGTTCCACGCCCAGCTGGGGGAGCAGGACGGTGAAGCGGCCGCCCCCGCACAGCATCGGGAGGAGCCCCGGCCCAAGCGGGCAGCCGATCTTGCGCGCGAGCACCGCCTGGATGCCGAAGCGCAGCGGGTGAAGCAATCGATGCGCGACATATTCCGCAAGCTGGCCAGCCAGCTGCATCCTGATCGCGAAACCGACGATGCTGAACGCCGGCGCAAAACGGCGCTGATGCAGCGTGTCAATGCGGCTTACGCCGCCAATGACATGCTCGGCTTGCTGGAATTGCAGCTGGAAGTCGAGCAGATCGACCAGGCCAGCCTGGCGAATCTGAGCGACGAACGCATCAAGCAATACAACAAGGTTCTGAAAGAGCAGCTAAGCGAGCTCGAGAGCGAGATCGACGGTTTCATCTGCATGGCATCGGTCGAAATGGACGCGGATATTTTCGACGAGGTGACGCCGGTTTCGATGATCCGCGCACTCGACGGCGACATCGCCCATCTGCGGCTTCGGATCGCGATCATTGAAGAAGATTTGCAGTCATTGCGTGACGTGAAAATGCTGAAGGCATGGCTGAAAGCGCTACCGAAACTATCGAAACAGCAACAGCAACGGGACGACGATCCGTTCTGTTAACCCCAGGATGCCGAAGGCTAGCCCGCCTCTTCAGGCGAGCGTTCGCCTTGTGCTGCGTTCACCACGACGACACGGGCGAACTTCAAGTTCTCGTATCCATGAATGCGGCCAACCACCGGCCACCAGTCGTACAGGAAGATCTGTACCGGCCGCCACATCGCCACCCATCCGATGATAGTCAGGCTTTCACGCGCGATGCCGCGGGCCGCACCCTGGCCCGGGTGGGTGAGCATTTCTGCCGCCAGCAGGCATGTCACAACGAAGGCCAGCCCGATGGCCAGGCTGACCCTGCCCTGGCGCAGCAACTGCCGCAGTTCCGCGCGTACCAGGTCTGCCTTGTAGCCATAGTGATTGTGAATCGCCTCGGCCATCAGGTCGCTCGCTTCCTCGCTTGAATCGAGCTGTTCGACATGGATGGTCAGTTGCAGCTGGCTGCCCCGCGCTAACGGCAGGGCCCAGCTCTCGATGTAGGCCTCGGCCGAACGGGCCAGGTCCTTGGTCAGGAATGGCGAGGGATCGAGCGAGTTGAACAATTGCCCCAGCTCGCGAACGCGCAGTTCCAGGGTGTGTAGGGGAAGGTGGTTGGGTGTCATAGCGTGCAGGGTAACCCGACCTGGGAGTTTCTTGCTCGAAAAGAAAAAAACCACACCGGGCAAGCGCACCGCGATCGTTTCCACCTCGGCCGCACTGACTGAAAAGCCCGGACACGGGAGAGTGCTGTTAAAATTTGTGACAGCCTTCAGGCGCCCATTTGCAGGAGTACACAAATCCTACGTTTTTTCGTCAGAGCGGCGATAGGTCGGCCAAAGATGATGAGCGCTGCTGCCTTATTAGTGCTGGCAGCCTTGGCCGGCGCCATGACCTACACAGGTTTCCTTGTCGTCGGCGTGTTGGCAGATTATCTCGGCACAGGTCGGTTCGTCGCCGGCTTGCTGCTGGGGGGGCTTCTCGCAAGGTTTCCTTGGGTAAGCAATGGGAAGCTGCGAATTGTTGGCCTGTTGCCAAAACCTCTACGTCGACCACTTATCGTCAGCTTGCTGGCAGTCTGCTTGTTGAGCTTTCTGTGGCGAGCCGAGTACGTGCCCACACTGTTGACAGGTTTCACGACCGCCTTTCTTCTGGCCTATCCTTGGTTGAGAAAGGCTATATTTGACCGAATGCTATCGTCTTTCTCCAAGCTCGCCCCTGGCAAGGATCGGCATACAAGCATCGACGACGGCGTGATCGAGGGTGAGTTCCGGGAAAAGAAGGAGTAAGGCTTGCCAAAAAAAAGCCACCCGAAGGTGGCGTTCTGTTTGACTAACCTTTCTTCTGCGCCGCGATCCAGCGATTGACAGCCGACTCGAGTACGTCGAGCGGTACCGAGCCATGGGACAGCACTTCGTTGTGGAAGGCGCGTAAATCGAAGGTCGGGCCCAGCGCGTTTTCGGCGCGCGCGCGCAGTTCGCGCAGATTCAACTCGCCGATCTTGCAGCTGAGGGCCTGGCCCGGCACCGCGATGTAGCGCTCGACTTCCTGCACCGCCGTCACCTCATCCTGCGGCACATTGTCCTTGAAATAGGCGATCGCCTGCTCGCGCGTCCACCCCTTCGCATGGATGCCGGTATCGACCACGAGGCGCACGCCGCGCCACATTTCCGCAGTCAGGCGGCCGACCCACTGCCAGGGATCGTCAGACATGCCGATTTCCTGGCCGAACATTTCGCTATACAGTGCCCAGCCTTCCGAAAAAGCGGTGCTGCTGCCGAAGCGGCGGAAGGCGGGCAGTCGCGCGGTTTCCTGGGCCAGGCTGCGCTCGAAGTGATGGCCCGGAATGGCCTCGTGCAGGAAGAAGGCGTTGGTGGTGAAGCGTGTGCGCGTCTCCGGCTACTTAGCAATTCGTCGTTTCGACTCGCATTAATATGGAGAGTGATCGTTCGGAGGAGTATTATGATGCGACGTACGACCGGCTCGGCGAAAGGGCAAGCAGATGCGCATGCGGAAAAAATCTGAGCTGCCAAGCAAACCCTGCCAGCAGTGCAATCGGCCGTTCACATGGCGAAAGAAATGGCAGAAGGTGTGGGACGAAGTGAAATACTGTTCGGATCGATGCCGCCAAGATAGCAAACGCGCAGCCTGATCTGGATTCAGTGCGCATGTAAAGTCTTGCAATCAGGCGGCTACATCACCGCGATGTTTTCAGGATTTGCTGGTGCTTTCTTGCTTTTATTTCCCTTGATGAAGCGAACGCTGTTCGGACGAGTTTAACGCGCGGCCTCTTGCTTGACGACAGCGCCCCCCTTCATCACGAATCCGACCTTTGTCAGCACGCCGATGTCCGTCATCGGGTCGCCCGGCACCGCGATGATGTCGGCCAGCTTGCCGGCCTTGATCGAGCCGACTTTGTCCTTCCATCCCAACAGCTCGGCGGCATTGATGGTCGCTGCCTGCACGGCGGCCATCGGTGTCATGCCGTACTTGACCATGTAGAAAAATTGCTTGCCGTTGTCGCCGTGCGGATAGACCCCGGCGTCGCTGCCGAAGGCCATCTTCGCACCGGCCGTGTAGGCGTTTTTGAAGTTATCGCGCTGCAGCTGGCCGATTTCTTTTTCCTTGGCCAGTGACTCGGGCAAGAAGCCCGCCTTTTCGCCTTCGCTCAGGATGTAGTCGTCGTTGTAGATGTCCATCACTAACCAGGTCCCCTTTTCCTTGGCGAGCTTGATGCCCTCGGCGTCGATCAGGCTGGCATGTTCGACCGAGTCCACGCCGGCGCGGATGGCATCGCTGATACCGCTGGCGCCGTGCGCATGGGCAGCCACGCGGCGGCCGAGCTTGTGCGCCTCGCCGACGATGGCCTGCATCTCTTCCAGCGTATATTGCTGCGCGCCAGCTGCGTCGCCTTTCGACAGCACGCCGCCGGTGGCGCAGATTTTGATCAGGTCTGCGCCGTATTTGGCCATTTCGCGCACTTTTCCGCGCGCCGCCCACGGACCGTCGGCGACGCCGTTGCCGACATCCTTGTATTCAGGCGCCAACAGGTTGTTGTCGCAATGGCCGCCCTTGATGCCGAGCGCGTAGCCCGCTACCAGCATGCGCGGACCCGGGGTGTCGCCGTCGTTGATGGCGTCACGCAGCGCCACGTCGCCATAGCCGCTGGCGCCGACGTCGCGCACAGTGGTGAAGCCCGCATTGAGCGTGTCGCGCGCGGCACGCACGCCGTACATCGCCGAGCGCATGTCAGAGCTCGACAGTCCCATATAGCCGTGAAGCCGCGGATTGCTTGTCAGGTGGGTGTGGGAATCGATCAGGCCCGGCAGCACTGTTGCGTGGCTCAGGTCAATAGTCCGTGCGCCGGACGGAATAGCGGTGCCACTGGCAGCGCCGACCGCGGTGATGCGATCGCCGTCGATCAGGATCACCTGGTTTTGCAGCACGCGTCCAGATTCGACGTCGAGCATCCGGCCGGCCTTGATGGCGACGACCTGGCCGCCAATGGCGGGCGCGGCCAACAGGCATGGCGCGAGCAGGACGGCGGCGTGGCGTAAGGTTGCATAATTAAACAGCGACATTGAATGTTCTCCTGGATGGGGTCGTCAGGCCAAATTAGCTGGCTTTGCTTTTTGACAATTTAACAGTGTTTTTTTGATTCGCAAAGGCCGCGTGCCATTCTGTGCGCTATGGAAGCTCAGGCGCGCCGGGAAATGAACGTCGCTGGCGCGGCGACCGGGTACGAGATTGCCGCCCCTGAAACGACAGCGCCAACCTGGATGGATTGGCGTTTCGTGAACGAGGCTCTTGTGGAAATTGGCGGTCGGGGGACGGCGAAGCGCACGTGGCGTCGAGTGGCGCTGGCAGGCGCTGCATTCGCTGGCGAAAGTAGTTGAAGACATCTGCGCTGCCGGCGCGCCCGACAAGCTGGTGCCTCCGACCGCCCCGAAGCCGGCCACGATTGCAGATACGGAACAATGGGTTAACATGGTGTCACCATACATGCTCCAGGTCACGCCATGAAACGCTTCCGCTACCTCGTCATCGCCGCCTGCGTGGCCTTCGGCGCCCTGTCCTGGGGGCTCGTGCAGAACATGCGGGGGCCGGCCTTGCCCGGTTATGAAGTGACAGCGCGGCCGCTGGTGCAAACGGTCGTGGCCACCGGCCGCGTGGCTGCCGTATCGCGCGCCCAGGTCGGCAGCCCGGTGACCGGGGTCGTCGTCGAGCGGCGCGTGCGGGAGGGCGACCTGGTGCACCCTGGCGACGTGTTGGCGGTACTGCGCGCCGACGACCTCGAGGCTGCGGTTCGCGAAGCGGAGGCCGTGCTGGCCCAGTTGCAGCAGTCGACGCGCCCGCAGGCGCAGGCCGGCCTGCGCGAGGCGCAAGCGCGGCTTGCCCAGGCCAGCCGCGAAGCGAGCCGTCGTCGCGAACTGTTCCAGCAGCAGATGATCACCCGCGAAGCGATGGAGCAGGCCAGCCAGGCCGAGACGATCGCCCGCACCGCCGTCGAGCAGGCGCTGCTGACGGCCCGTTCGCTGGTGGCCGGCAATCCCGGCGAGGCGGCGGCGCGCGCCCGCGTTGCCAGCGCCAAAGCGCAGTTGGCCAAGACGACGATCCGCGCCGAAGTCGCCGGTACCGTACTGACCCGCAACGCCGAGCCGGGCGACCTGGCGCAACCCGGCCGCGTCCTGTTCGAGATCGCTCGCAGCGGCGACACCGAAGTGGTGGTGCCGCTGGACGAAAAGAACCTCGAAGTGCTCGCCATCGGCCAGGTGGCCATGTGCATCGCCGACGCCTATCCTGTGCGCCCGTTCCCGGCGAAGGTCAGTTTCATCGCGCCGGGCATCGATCCGCAGCGCGGCACGGTAGACGTTCGCCTTACTGTGGCCCCGGTGCCCGGATTCTTGCGCCAGGGAATGACCGTCTCGGTGAACGTGGAAACGGGCCGCCGGGACCGCGCCATCGTCGCGCCGAACGATGCACTGGTCGCTACCGATGGCGGCCGCGCCACGTTGTGGCTGGTCGAGAATGGCCGCGCCACCCGGCGCCAGGTTCAGCTCGGCCTGCGTGGCCTGACCCAAACCGAGGTGACGGCCGGCTTGCGCGCCGGCGAGTGGATCTTGGCGGACGCGAAGGCCGCGCTGACCCAAGGCGATCGGGTGCGCGTGGTGGCCACCGGCCAGGCCGCCGACCCTGCCACGCGCAAAGAACTGCCGGTCAAGCTGGACTGATGCCAATGTGGATCGAGTGGACCATCGCCACCAAGTTCCTGCGTGAAGGCAGGGCGCAGAGCACCCTGATCCTCGTTGGCATCGCCGTCGGGGTCGCGGTCATTGTTTTCCTCACCGCGCTGATCACCGGACTGCAGGGCAACATCATCAAGCGCACACTGGGCACTCAGGCCCACATCAAGGTACAGCCCACCGAGGAGCGCAACCGCATCGTGCCGCCGGCTTCGGGAAGCGCGCAGCTGCTGCTCGAGAGCAAGCGCGCCCAGCGCCTGCGCTCGATCAACAATTGGCAGCAGGTGCGCGATGTGCTCGACACGCTGCCGCGCGTGACGGCCGTGTCGCCGCTGATTTCAGGGCCGGCGTTCGCGCGGCGAGGCGAGGCGCTGCAGTCGGTGGCGCTGGTGGGCATTGACGCGCCGCGCTACCTGCGCATCATCCCGATCCAGGATGACATCGTCGCCGGCGTGTTCCGCATCGGCGCCGGCGACACCGTGATCGGCAAGCAGCTGGCAACCGACCTCGGCATGCGCGTGGGCGACAAGCTGCGTCTGGACGGCGGCCAGGGACGGGAAAGCGTGGTGAATGTGGCCGGCATCTTCGAACTGGGCGTGCGCGAACTCGATGCGCGCTATGTTTACCTGGACATGAAGCAAGCGCAGTCCCTGCTCGACTTGCCTGGCGCGGCGACGATCATCGATGTGACAGTCGATGATATTTTCGAAGCGCAGACAGTCGCGGCGCGCATCGCCCGCCTCACAGGCCTGAAGGCGGAAAGCTGGATGGAAACGAATGCGCAGCTGATGAACGCCTTGCGCTCGCAGAGCCTGTCCACGCGCATGATCAGCGTTTTCGTCGCGTTGAGCGTGGCGCTGGGCATTGCCAGTGTGCTGACGGTGAGCGTGGTGCAACGCACGCGCGAGATCGGGATCTTGCGCGCGATGGGCAGCACGCGGCAACAGATGCTGGGCGTGTTCCTGGTCCAGGGCGCGCTGTTCGGCCTGGCCGGTTCGCTGCTGGGTTCGGCGGCGGGATATGGCCTGGTGGCCGCGTTCAACACCTTCGGGCCAAAGCTGTTCTACATTCCGGTGGATGCATGGCTGCCGGTGGCCGCGACGGCACTGGCAACGGTCACCGGCATCCTGTCGGCAGCCGTGCCGGCGCGGCGAGCCGCCGCGCTCGACCCGGTGGAGGCAATCCGCCATGTCTGAGCATGACGCCGGCGAGCAGATACTGCGCCTGCAAGGCCTGCGCAAAAGCTACAACGTCGGCAAGCCCACCGAAGTGGAAGTGCTGCACGGTCTGGACCTGGTCTTGCAGCGGCGCGACTTCGCCGCGCTCGTGGGTGCGTCGGGTTCGGGCAAGAGCACGCTGCTCAATGTGATCGGCCTGCTCGACCGGCCTACCGCGGGCGAGTTGTTCCTGCTTGGCGAGCCCACCCGTGCCATGGACGACGCCCGGCGTACCGCGCTGCGCGGCAGCGCAATCGGCTTCGTGTTCCAGTTTCATCATCTGATCCAGGCCTTCACCGCGCTGGAGAACGTGCTCATGCCGCTCATGGTGGCGACCGGCAAGCCCACCCGCGAACAGATCGAACGCGCCCGCAGCCTGCTCGCGCAAGTGGGCCTGGAGGGCCTCGATCAGCGCAAGCCCGACCAGCTCTCGGGCGGCCAGCAGCAGCGTGTCGCCGTCGCCCGCGCGCTGGTCACCAGCCCGGCGCTGCTGCTGGCCGACGAACCAACAGGCAACCTCGACACCAAGTCCGCGGCCGAAGTGTTTCAGCTGTTCCGCAAATTCAACCGGGAGTTCGGCTGCGCCGTTCTGCTGGTCACTCACGATCCGCGCCTGTCCGAGCAGTGCGACCGCACCATCAAGCTAGTGGATGGCAACGTCGAGAGCGATGATGCGCTGGGCTGATGCGTATCGTTGTCGAACCGGGGTGGACCGCACGCGAGGGCGACGTGTGGATGTTGAGTCGGCGTGGTTGGTGTTGGGCAGGCTTACCGAGATGTCTTCGTGGTCTCGGTGCTGATTGCCACCTCGGCCGTATTGGTCGTCATCGCCGCATCCTATGGGTTCGGCCTGTTTGAGCGTCGGCTACTGCTGATGTCGCCCGGAGCGTTTTTCAGCGAAATTGGTGCGCAGTTTTACTGTATGCACCGAATCGACAATGGTAGTGTAGAAAACCCGCAGGCAGGATAAACAGCCTTCACCGGCTCTTTTCCCGGCACCAGGTCAAGCTGGCTGGTTCGAGCGAGCAATTCTTCCATGATAATGCGTAGTTCCATCCGCGCCAAAGGCGCGCCAGGGCAAACATGGATGCCGGCGCCATACAGCAGGTTGTGCGCCGGGGCACGGTCTAACCGGAATTCATCGGGGTTGCCAAAGACAGCTTCGGTTCGGTTGGCGGACGCCCAGATAAGGCTTATGCGCTGGCCGGCCTCCAATGTACGGTCGCCAATTTTTACCTGCATGGTGGTGATCCGGCGGCTGGCAATCAGTGGCGCGCGTATCCGTAATATTTCATCAATTGCGGCGGGCAGTAATGACGCCTGCTCCCGCAGTTGCTGCTGAAGTTGTGGCCGCTCGGCCAGGTAGTGGGCCAGAATGCCCACGCAGGCTGAAATAGTCCCCAGTTCCCCCACGGTCCAATTGCGCAAGATACTGACGATTTCTATATCATCGAGCAACCTGTCCCCTACCTTCGCCCGAAGCAGGCTGGCGGTGATATCGTCTGGTGCATCGATAGCGGCATCACGGCGCACGGCCAGCAAGTCCTGGATATAGCCGTCAAATTCAACAGCAAGATCATCCATGGCGGTCTGGTTCCTGCTCAGGGTGGCCGCGTGGTTGTTGCGAATCCATTGGCGAAGTGGTTCATGCAAATCCGCCGGCCAGCCCAGAAAATCCGATTGGACCTGCAGCGCAAAGTCTTGGGCGAACTCCGCCATCAGATCGGTTTCTTCCCGTGTTGCCAAGCCGTTCACCAGATTGGCGGCGATATTCCGGCACGCAGGTTCAAAGGCGGCCATCCGCTGCTGGCTAAAATAGGGCTCAATGATGCGTCGGTATTCTGTGTGGTCGGGGGGATCCATTCCATTGGGCACGGAAAGATGCCTGGACACGACATTACTAAAAGCGTGGTGATCGTTCAGCACACGCGTTACATCTTCATGCCGGAACAGGGACCAGTTCAGATAGTCACTGTAAGCTACCGGACAGCGTCGGCGCATGTCGTCATAAACTGCCATCTGGTCCTGAAGCGCAGCTTCATTCCTCGGATCCCAATCGTCTTGTGGTCCTTCTTTCATGACGCCTGCTTTTTCTTCGGACGCGCGACGGTTGGCGGGCCGGACAGGGCTTCGACCATCCGATCTCTTTTAACCACGGTCGGATTGGCCCGCATTGGATGAGTGGTATCGTCGATCAGCCTGTGGATCCGATTCCCGTTCAGGGCGACGGTGACGCTCAACAGCGCACCCGGCCTTCGATTTGGTTCGTAGATTTCCATCGCGTATCCTTTTTCCCGACAACTGGTTCCCGTCCCCAACGATTGCGAACGACGCAATCGAAGAGTAGCGCCCGTCATTTGCAGCAACGCTTCAGAATTCGCACGCTGAGCACGCGGAATTGCAGCGAGAACGAGCTTATGGCAATGCCGCCCATAAAGCAAGATACTAAATACATCTTTAAGCGAATGACGTCGGGTGCGAAGGATGTTCGCTGGAAGCAGGGACGATGTCAGTTTGGGTTATCGACGCGGACCGGAAACAGATCGGGGGCGAAAACTCCTGGCCCGGAAATAAAAAAGCCACCCGAAGGTGGCGTTTTATTTGTTCTTGGTGGCCCGGGGCGGAATCGAACCACCGACACAGGGATTTTCAAGCTTCAGGCCTCGGATGTCCGCACTGCGCAGGGTTTCGCTACCTTGTACCATCTCAATCGGCGCATGGAGCCGATCGGATTTCGCTCGGTTCGATCAGATTTCGCCGGGTTTGATATTGGCTAGCGGCTGCAACAAAGCGTAATCGAATTCCGTCAGCGGCTCGTTTCGCAGGACCTTTTGCGGCCAATCGGGGTCGGCTAGCGCGCCTTTGCCGAGCGAAATGACGTCGACTGTGCCAGTAGCCAGCAGCGCGGCGGCTTTGGCCGGTTCTTCGAGCTGACCATTTGCAATAATCGGCAGGCCCGCGTAGCGCTTGGCCAGTTCGACAAGTGTGGGGCCGGTGCCAAAGGCTGGTTGGGTCGCATCGTGTTCGGTGACGTGGATATAGTCGAGGCCGACTTTTCCCAAATTTCCGAAAATTACGCGCGCATCGTCTTCTCCGTTCGCCCATTTGTGTGCGAAATCGTTGACCTTGCCCTGTGAAATGCGGATGCCAACTGGGAACTGCGGTCCGACAGCTTGCCGTACTGCCTGGCTTACCTCGACCAGCAGCCGCACACGGTTTTCAGTGGCGCCGCCATAACGGTCCTCGCGCTGGTTGCTGTAGGCGGTCAGGAACTGGTCGAGAATATAGCCGTTGGCGCCATGGATTTCGATACCATCGAAGCCGACGGCTTGGGCACGGGCCGCGGCATCGGCAAAGTCTTGGATGAGTTGCGTAATCTCATCGGCCGTGATCTCCCGCGCAATTGGATAAGCTCCTTCACCGCGATAAAAGCTCATCTGCTTCCCCAGCGGTTGCACGGCAGAAGGACCAATCGTTTCCGTGCTCCAGTGACTGCCCTGGCTTAGCGCGCCGGCATGCATCAGCTGGATAAAGATTTTTGCCCCTTCTGCATGCACGCCTTCAATCACCTTGCGCCACGCGCTTGCCTGGGCATCGTTGCCAATGCCGGGCTGGTTTAGATAACCCTGGCTAAGCCGTACGTCCGGGTACACTCCCTCGGTAATCAAAAGACCGTAACCGCCGCGCGCAAAGCGCGCGTAGTAGCGCATCATGTCGTCGGTCGCTAAGCCATCCGCTGAAGCGCTAACGCGTGTCATCGGCGCGACCGCGAGGCGGTTCTTCAATGCCAGCTTGCCTATGCTGGTCTCGGTGAACAAATTCTCGGTGCTGGTCATGTTTGGTTCCTTTAGAAAAGCATGGCTGCTATCCGTGCAGCAAAGCAGGTCGCTCAATTGAAAATAGGGCCCGATGCGCAATGCAAGCGCAGCAAGTGCGCAGGACCAACTCAGCAGCGCGGGTTCTGGCAGCCAAAATCACGTTTGTTTTTGGATGAGTATTTATTGGAAATTCCAGCATCTGAGCGTTTCCGATGCTGGATTGGTGCTGAAATACCGTCGGCTTAAGGTTTATGCAAATTTGCAAGCTCAGCGAGGCCGCTATTTCCATCTGCGTATGAGCGTTGAAAGCTGGGACGCGTCTTCCATCGTTGCCATATCGCGTCAAGATGTTCGAAACGTTCATCGAGGGGAGTGGCATTGACTGGAAATTTAGAAAAGGCAATCGCTATACATAATGTGATATCGGAAAATGTCGGTTCGTCGCCGCCAAGCATCCATGAACGCCCGTCGGATAAATGGCGATCTACCAGGGCGGCGTGTGCCAACGCCTCTTTGCGACAGTGTTCGCCCCACTGGCGGTTCTCCGTCAGCTCAAGTTTTGAGCCCAACCCTTCGTGCATCACGTGAAACATGGTCACAATACGGTACAGGATGTGCGTGAAGATCCTGTTTTCCCACATTGTGTCCATCCCCTGCTCGAGGGGTGACTGCCCCATGATTTTTCTACCGTCGTGCAGCTGGTCGAGGTAACGTGCGATGGCGGCTGCTTCTGACAAAGAGTGCCCGTTAGCTAACACCAAAGTTGGTGTTTCGCCCCACGGGTTCATCTTCAAGTGTGGCCACTTGCGTTGATCTCCTCCAGGCGACATATCATAAATTGTTTCCGCAAATTGGTCCGCGATCCCTTTCTCATGCAGGAACAAGCGCAAGCGCTGAGGATTGGGAAACGCTGAGGGTGATGTGTACAATCTAAGTCGTTCAGTCATATAAATCTTTCACTTATCAAATGTTTAAATGTTTAAATGGCAGTGCCAGACTATCTGGTCGCCGCCATATAGATGCGAACACTAACGGCGGTCTCACAACAGTGACAAATCGCCCGGGGTGCGGGCAATCCACCCAAGTTAGCCGATTTCAACAATTTTTCTGACTCATTGCCTTGTGCGGTTTTTGGTCTTGCTTCCGCGGTTTCGAGAGATTTTCACGATGTCGATAGGTCCTTCCAGCGAT
>NZ_JAFCWM010000028.1:0-63053 GCF_049897565.1 Massilia sp. TWR1-2-2
CACCGCCCTGACGATCAAGAAACCCACCCTTGAGACCCAATTGACCCTCCTGTAGTGGCATTTTTTAACATCGCCTCTATATGAATCAATAACTTACGCGCTCAACTGTCGAACTCGGGCGCCCACGATGGCTGCGGGTCGCCCGCCGATTCGGCCGCGCCGCCTGGCAGCGGCCAGACCAGAAATGACCCGCTCCTGAATCAAGGCCCGTTCGTACTGCGCGAGCGCGCCGAACACGTGGAACAGCAGCTTGCCCGATGCACTAGTGGTATCCATACCTTCGGTCAGCGACCGGAAGGAGACATGTTTCTCCTTCAGCGTGTTCACGATGGCGAGCAGGTGCGACAGCGAGCGGTCGAGCCGATCCAGTTTCCAGACCACGAGCACATCGCCGGGCCGGACGAATTCGAGCGCTTGGATCAAACCCGAACGATCATCCTTTGCGCCGGAGGCGCGATCCTGATACATGTGGCGCGCATCGACGCCGGCAGCGAGCAACGCGTCGCGCTGCAAATCCGTGTTCTGCCGGTCGGAGTCCGACGACACGCGCATGTAGCCAACCAGCATAAGCGGAAACCATTAAGATTAAGTTTCCGTATAGTAGCCAATAGCGACAAGGTTTTCCGCATGTTTTTAAAGGCGATGAGCGGACGTTTCGGGTGACAGTTGAGCGGCTGTCGTAAAACAACTGTTTTCCGACGGGCCGCAGACACCGAAATCAGACCGATCAGGCTTGTCCTGTAAAAATCAATAACCTTTTTCAATATGAAAAACTTAAAAAAACTCCGCAGCAACTTCGAACATAGAACGAACCGATCAATGTCGAGCCCATCGCTGGTTTGGTGATTTGAGATGGACAAATTCCGCCGGTTTGGGGGCGCTACACATAGCGGCAGAACAGTCAGTGCGCGCAAATGCTGTCTATGTCAGGTCAAAAATTTTGCCCGGATTAATGATGTTGTTCGGATCAAACACCTGCTTGATCGCCTGTAAATACGCAATTTCTTCCTTTGACCGGGTATAGCCCAAATACGGCTTCTTGGTCATGCCGACACCGTGTTCGGCAGAAATTGAACCGTCATATTTTTGCACAGTTTCAAACACCGATCGGTTCACAATCTGACATTTGGCAAGAAACTCGTCCTTGCCCAAGTTGGCAGGCTTGAGAATATTCAGGTGTAAATTACCATCGCCAATATGGCCAAACCAGACGATATCGAAGTCCGGATAGTTGGCCTGCACGATGGCGTCGATGTCGACAACAAATGCCGGCACATGCGTAATCAACACGGAAATATCGTTTTTATACGGCGCGAATTTGGCGATCGTCGCCGAAATGTCTTCGCGCAGGCGCCATAACTGCCTGGCCTGGGTTTCGCTCTGGCTCATTACGCCATTTTGTACCCAGCCGGCCTCCATGCACGCTTCAAAGACTTGCATCGCCGGCTCTTCAACGACGGGTGATGAAGCTTCAAATTCGAGCAACACATAAAACGGTGTCGCATCCTGGAACGGACGGGCCACATTGCCATCGGCAATCACGCATTGCAGCGCTAGTTCGGAAAAGAACTCGAAGGCGGTCAAGTCCAGCCTAGCTTGAAACGCCGCCAGGACAAGCATAATCGAATTGAAGTCGGGCATACCCAGTACCATCACACGCTAATCGCGCGGTTGGCGTTCCAGCCTGATCTCCGCTTCTGTGATAAAACCGAGCGTGCCTTCGGCACCGATAAACAAATGCCGCAAGTCATATCCGGTCGCATTTTTCGTCATACCCTTGTTCAGGTGCAAAATGTCGCCGTTGCCGGTGACGACGGTCAAACCAAGCACCCAGTCGCGGGTCATGCCATAACGGATCACCTTGATTCCGCCGGCGTTGGTGGCAATATTGCCGCCGATATGGCTGGAACCGGCCGATGCAAAATTGACCGGATAATACAGCCCTTGCTCGATGGCAAACTGCTGAAGTTGCCCAGTCAGCACGCCAGCCTGGACCCGCACTATATGATCGAGAGGTAAGTACTCGAGCACTTTGTTCATCCGGTCGAAGCTGACCACGACTTCGCCATGCGCGGCCACGGCGCCGGCCGACAAACCGGTGCGGCCACCCGATGGCACCAAAGCGATTTTTTCCAGATTGGCCAGTTTGACGATGGCTTGCACTTCTTCGGTGCTGGCTGGAAACACAATGGCTGTGGCGGCCGGCGCATATTGGCGGCTTGCGTCACAAGCCCAGTTTGCCAAGCTGTCGGCATCTATTTTGACGTGGGTCGCGCCTACGATGGCTTGCAGTTTTTCGATCATGGTCTGGTGTCAGTTCATCAATACAATACGCGGGCCCAAATCGTGCCGTCAATTTCCTGCAGCTTGTGCAGCACCACGGTGGAATAGTCGACATCGACATCCATCACCAGATATCCTACCGCATCATTGGTCATCAGGCTCTGTGCCGAGATATTGAAGCCATTTTCAGCGAAAATGCCGTTAATGGCAGACAATACACCGGGGATATTTTTGTGAATGTGCAGCAAACGGTGCTTGCCAGCGAGTAAAGGCACTGCCACTTCCGGAAAGTTTACCGCCGACAGCGTGGCGCCGGTATCGGAGTAGCGGACAAATTTCTCGGCCACTTCCAGACCGATATTAGCCTGGGCTTCCAACGTCGAGCCACCGATATGCGGCGTTAAAATAACGTTGTCGAATCGACGCAGCGGCGACAGAAATTCTTCATCGTTGGCTTTCGGTTCTTTTGGGAACACGTCGATCGAAGCGCCACCGAGTTGTTTGCTTTCTAGCGCCGCAGCCAGCGCGTCGATATCGACGCAACTACCACGTGCGGCATTGATAAAGATGCTGCCAGATTTCATTGTTGCAAACTGTTTGGCACCCATCATGTTTTCGGTCGAAGCGATTTCAGGCACATGCAGGGATACGACATCGGCTTGCGCCAACAGCTCGTCCAGTGTGCCCAGCTGACGAGCATTACCCAGTGGTAGTTTGGTGATGGCATCATAATAAATTACATGCATGCCCAGCGCTTCCGCCAGCACGGATAATTGACTGCCGATGTTGCCATAACCGACAATACCCAGTGTCTTGCCACGGGCTTCAAACGAGCCTTCTGCAGATTTCGACCAACCGCCGCGATGCACCAGTGCATTTTTCTCCGGAATCCCGCGCAATAGCAGGATGGTTTCGGCCAGCACAAGTTCAGCCACAGAGCGAGTATTGGAATGGGGCGCATTGAAAACAGGAATGCCTTTGGCCATCGCTGCACGCAGATTGACCTGGTTGGTGCCGATACAGAAGCAGCCAATGGCAATCAGTTTATCGGCCGCTTGCAATACTCTTTCATTAATTTTGGTGCGCGAGCGGATGCCGACAAAGTGGACGTTCCTGATTTTTTCGATCAGCGCATCTTCATCGAGCGCCGTGTGCAGGTAGTCAATATTGGTGTAACCATTGCTGCTCAAGACACCGATGGCATTTTTATGTACACCTTCCAGCAACAGAAAGCGGATTTTTGATTTATCTAAAGACAATTGGCTCATTACAATTCCTGGAATCTAAAAGGGTAAACCGCAGCGTCGGCGTCTCAAGTCGGTACAAGCCTGGCGTTGATCAAAGCCTCGTCGAGCGCGACGAAGGTGGTATTGTGCAGCTCGGTGAGCGGACCCCAGCCTGGAATGATGTCGCCATTGCGCTCGTAACCGATGGCCTTGAATTTCCACAGCCCTTCAATCAACTTAAGGTTGCCCACATGCAGACCCTGGTCAGCGAGGACGCGATAAACGCTGTCATTGAGCCTGCTGAGCGTCAGGGTCATTGCGGTTTATTGCGCATGTGGTCGGCAACTTTGGCAAAGGCGTTTGACAACTCGCGGCGCAGATCGGCGTCCTCCACCTCATCGCGCAGTGCACTATTCATGCATAGCATCCATTGGTCGCGCTCGCAGTCGCTGATGGAAAAAGGCAGGTGACGCTGGCGCAGCATCGGGTGACCGTATTGCTGCACATAGAGCGCTGGTCCGCCCATCCAGCCACACAAATATTTGAACAGCTTGTCCTGCGAGCCTTGCAAATTGTCGGGGTGCATCTGGCGAATGCCATAGGACTCCGGCAGTTCGTCCATGCTCCGGTAGAAGCGGGTGACCAGCGCGCGTACCTTTTCAGCGCCCCCGATGCGGTTGTAGTGCGTCGTCATGTTTAAAATCAGGCCGAAAAAGAAGAGCCGCAGCCGCAAGTTGACGTCGCACCCGGATTCTTGATGACGAACTGGGCCCCTTCGAGGTCATCCTTGTAGTCGATTTCTGCGCCGACCAGGTACTGGTAACTCATTGAATCGATGAGTAATTGCACGCCATTTTTCACCATCGCCGTGTCATCTTCATTGACGACTTCGTCAAAAGTGAAGCCGTACTGGAAACCTGAGCAACCGCCGCCCTGCACAAATACGCGCAACTTCAGGTCCGCATTTCCTTCTTCTTCAATCAGTTGGGCGACTTTCATTGCTGCATTATCAGTAAAGATGATCGGTGCCGGTATTTCAACAATTGCATTCATTTATGACTCCAGGTAAATACTAAAATTAAACCACGCCTGCTCGGGCAGCCTGCTCATCGGCATGGTAGGAACTGCGCACCATCGGGCCGCACGCCGCATTCACAAAGCCCATCTTGTAAGCTTCTTTCTCATACATCTTGAACATATCCGGGTGCACATAGCGGCGCACCGGCAGGTGACCGCCGGAAGGCTGCAGGTACTGGCCGATGGTCAACATGGTGACGTCGTGCGCCCGCAAATCGCGCATCACTTGCAAGATTTCGGCATCGGTCTCGCCCAGCCCGACCATGATCCCGGACTTGGTCGGTATGGCGGGATGGCGTTGCTTGAAACGCTGCAACAGGTTCAGCGAATTCTGGAAATCGGCGCCGGGACGCGCTTCCTTGTACAGACGCGGCACGGTTTCTATGTTGTGGTTCAACACATCCGGCGGCGCGCCGCTGAGGATATCGAGCGCCAGGTCGCGCCGACCAGCGAAGTCAGGCGTCAGAATTTCGATGCGCGTGGCCGGTGCACGGGCGCGGATCTGGACGATGCATGCTACAAAATGGCTGGCGCCGCCGTCGCGCAAGTCATCGCGGTCTACCGAGGTAATGACCACGTAATTGAGCATCATTAACGCAATGGTTCTGGCCAGCCGTTCCGGTTCGTTGGCGTCGAGTGCGTCGGGGCGGCCAGTGCTGACGTTGCAAAACCGACAGCGCCGCGTGCATTTGTCACCCATGATCATGAAGGTCGCGGTGCCTTTGCTCCAACATTCGCCGATGTTCGGGCACGACGCCTCCGAGCAGACGGTCACCAAAGCGTTGCTGCTGACGATGTTCTGGATGTCGCTGTAGCGGCCCGACGAGGACGGAGCCTTGGCGCGGATCCAGCTTGGCTTGGGCAATCTTGCGCCCGGAAGCATCTGGTCCCGTTTGGTCTTTTGCGAGCCTCTTTGCTGGTCCGTCCGATCAGGGAGATGATTGGTCTCCGATGGCTGCGGCAGTACAGCGACAATATTTCTGAAGGTGATGGTTTCGGTGCTCATGTTGCAGTTGTCCTCACTCATTGTGCGATTAATCCCAACGGTCGTCGCGTACCTGAATCACGCCATCTTGCATGCGTACCGGGAACGTGCTGGTTGGCTCATAGGCCGGCGCGGACAATGCCGCCCCGGTGCGAATGCAAAAACGTGCGCCGTGGCGAGGGCAAACGATCTGATCGCCTTCGACAGTGCCGCCAGTGAGCCGTCCGCCATCATGCGTGCAGACATCTTCGATGGAATAATATTGCCCACCCAGGTTAAACACCACGACCTGCGTATCATAGAGCTCGACAACCCGGCGCTCGCCGGAACCGAACTCTGCGACACGCGCGACTGTTACCCATTCACTCATTGCTATTCCTCATTCATCTATTTGCGCGCCAACGAGTTCCTCCACATATTTTTTCAAAACGGTTGCCAGCCGGCGTGGCCTTCAGTAACTCCGAGCCGATCATAAAGAGGCCGAAGCGTTCACCTTCGTTCCGCTGGTTCGCGCCGGTGATTGCCCGATGCCGCCCTTGGCGCTGCCGACGGCGATGATCTGCCGTATCCCGGGCAGCTTCCCGGTGCCGACCGCCTGGTGTGATTACGTGCCAGGCGCGTGCCTTCGCTTGTGGGTCCTGGTCAGACGTTTGCATGGCTAAGTTCCTTGTCGTTTTCAGTTCAGAGGGTGCGACGTTCCGCGGCTTAAATATCTTCAGGTCGGACTGCATGTCGGCAGCGCCAAACCGACCCGACCCGACGATGGTCAAGGCAATCGGTGTCATGCTGTGTGCTTGCGTTTCAACGCAAGCGGTTCCCAGAGACCAACCGGGAAATACCACGGCGCATCAAGACTTACACAGCCAACACTTCGATCTCCGGTTCAATCGTGCGAATCAGATTCTCGATACCTTTGAGGGTGCCCGCGATGGAACTCGGACAGGTGCCACAGGCACCCTGATAGTGGATGCTGAGATAATTGCCGGCCAGGCCGACCACGTGCAAGTTGCCGCCATCGCCTTGCAAAGAGGGACGGATTTGCTCGTCGAGTAGCTCGTTGATGTTTTCCAGGCGCTGCTGATCGTCGGCACTCAGATCCAGGATTGCGCTGCTCGCCGCAGCAACCATGGCGGCCGATTGCGCCTGCGCCGCCGGCGCGGCGCGCAGCGGTACGGCAATCAGGCGCACTAGGTCCGGCCAGTCGGCGCCGCCGTCCTGCGTGACCGTGAGCCAGCGGTCAACGTAAAACACATTGCTGACATGCTCGATGTCGAACAGCGTGCTGGCGAGCACATCGTCCTTGGCTTGCACGGGGTTCTCGTACGAGTGCGCGATACCCCAGCTGAGCGGCTCATGAAGAGTGAACTTCACCGCATTCGGATTGGGCGTGTCTTCAATTTCGGCAATCTTTGGCATGGTCATTCCCTCACTATCGGATCCGGATCAGGCATCGCCGATCGCCGCGTGCATCGGATCATGTTCGGCCTCGGTCGACGTGTTCTGCATGGCATTGAGCGCGGCATGCAGCGTGTGCCACGGGAGGATCGCGCATTTCACGCGCACCGGCAGGTCGCGGATGCCGGAAAATACCCGCAGCCGCCCGATATGGTGAGCGTCGGCAAGCTCGAGCTTGCCGGTCGCCATATCGAGAAACTCATTGATCAGTACTTCGGCCTCGGTGCGCGTCTTGCCTTTGACGGCCATCGTCATCATCGAAGCCGACGACTTGCAGATGGCGCACGCCGAACCCTGAAACGCGATGGCCTCGATGGACTGGCCGGCGGCGCCACTGCCGAGCGCTTTACCCATATTGAGTTCAACGTCGATATGGTCGCCGCACAGCGGATTATGCCCCACCGCATGATGACTGCGGCACGCGAGCGTACCGTAGTTGCGTGGCTGCTTGTTATGGTCGAGGATCACCTCTTGATATAACGCTCTAGGATCGGCCATCATAAAAACACTTTCTGCACGGTGCGGATGGCGGCGATCAGGGCGTCAACTTCCTCCATGCTGTTATAAAACGCAAACGAGGCGCGCGAGGTGGCCGGCACCTTGAAGCGCTGCATCACCGGCTGCGCGCAATGGTGTCCGGTGCGCACCGCGACGCCTTCCAGATTGAGCAGCGTCCCGATGTCGTGCGGATGCACACCCTCGACTGCGAACGACAGCACTGCGGCCTTGCGCGAAGCGGTGCCGATGATGCGCACGCCCGGCATTCGAACCATCTGCTCAGTGGCGTAGTCGAGCAGCGCAAGTTCGTGCGCGGCAATAGCGTCCATACCGATTGCCGACAGATAATCAACAGCGGCACCCAGCCCGATCGCGGCCGCGATCGGTGGTGTGCCGGCCTCGAATTTATGCGGGATCGTGTTGTAGGTGGTTTTTTCGAACGTGACCGACAGGATCATGTCGCCGCCGCCCTTGAATGGCTGCATCGACTCCAGCAGTGCGGCTTTGCCGAAAAGAATGCCGATGCCGGTCGGGCCACACAGTTTGTGCCCTGAAAATGCGTAAAAATCGCAATCGAGATCCTGCACGTCGACCCGCATGTGCGGCGCCGCTTGCGCACCGTCGACCAGCACCGGCACCCCGCGCGCATGGGCAAAGGCGATCATCTGCTTGATCGGATTGATCGTGCCTAGCGCGTTCGAGACGTGTGTCACGCCGACGAACTTGGTGCGCCCGTTAAACAGCTTCTCGTAGTCGTCGATCAGCAGCTCACCGGCGTCGTTGACCGGCACCACGCGAATCGTCGCGCCTTTTTCTTCAGCCAGCATCTGCCACGGCACGATGTTCGAATGGTGTTCGAGCGTGGTCAGGATGATCTCGTCGCCAGGCCCGATGAACTTGCGACCGTAGCCGTGCATCACCAGATTGATCGCATCGGTGGTGCCGCTGGTGAAGATCACTTCGCGTTCCTCTCGCGCGTGGATGAAATGCTGCAACGTGCGACGCGCTGCCTCGAATTCGTTGGTCGCAAGTTCCGACAGGGTATGCACGGCGCGATTGATATTGGCGTGCTGCGTGCTCTGATAACGCACCAGGCGATCGATCACCTGGTGCGGCATCTGACTCGAGGCCGCATTGTCGAGATACACCAGCGGCTTGCCATTGACCTGGAGCGTGAGGATCGGAAAATCGGCGCGAATCCGATCGACGTCGAATCGCGCTGCCGGCGTCGCTGCTGCTGCCTTCGGTGCAGTCTGAATGGTGGTCATGGCAGGCTGGTAGTTTGTTCGAGCACGGTCTGCTCGAGTTGGCGCTTGAGCGATGCCACCGGGATCCGGTCGATGACTTCGGCACCGAACGCATACGTCAGCAGGTTACGGGCAGCGGCCTCGGGCAAGCCACGGCTCTGCAGATAAAACACCTCTTCGCTGTCGAGCTGGCCAACGGTCGCACCATGCGTGCACTTCACGTCGGAAGCGAAAATCTCTAGTTGCGGCTTGGTGTCGATGTGCGCCTTGCCTGTCAATAGCAGGTTGCGGTTGGACTGTTGGGCGTCGGTGCGCCGCGCGCCTTCGCGCACCATGACCTTGCCGTTGAACACGGCGTGCGCACTGCCGCCGACGATGCATTTGTGCAGCTGGTGGCTCGAGCCGTCTGGCTGGGCATGGTCGATCAGGGTGTGGGTGTCGGCCAGTTGTCGCCCCGAGATCAGCGTCAGGCCGTCGAGCGCGCAAGTGGCGCCTTCGGCCTCTTGCACCACCTTCAGGTTGTAGCGTGAAATGCGCGCACCAAGCGCAACACTCACCGACGAATAATTGCTGGCGCGTCCGAGTGACACCGCGCAGTTTGCAATATGAAACGCTTGACTGCCTTCGCGCTGAACCCGGACGTGATTCACATGGGCATTATCTGCCAGCGCGATTTCGGTTACCGCGTTGGTGAAATGGGGCTCCTCTTGCCAGCGTGGCTGGTACAACACGACGTAATCCTCGATCACCGTCACGGCGCTACCGGCGTCGGCCAGCACCAGGCAACGGGGCGTGCTGACGACATCTTTTTGGGTTGCGATAAACAGCAGATGCACTGGCGCTTCCACGGCGACGTCGCGCGGCACGAGGACGACTGCAGCATCATGCAGAAATGCGGTATTTTGCGCCACGAATGTATCGTTGTCGAACGCCGCATGACGGCCGAGATGCGGCTCGATCCTGCTCGCGTGCGCAGCAATCGCTGCCGACAGGTTGGACACCACCACGCCGCTGTCTGTCCCGATGTCTGTCCCGGCGATGGACAACTGCGGCGCATAGATGCCATCAACAAACACCAGACGGCGAGTCGCCTCTTCAATAAAAAAGTGGGCGACATCGGCCGCGTCCAGATGCGTTGCACTTTGTGCCGGAGCAAACGACATTTTGGTGAACAGAGAAATATCGGTAAAGCGCCACTCCTCGTCACGTGTTGTGGGCAGGGTCAGCGCGCCGGCGCGCTCGAGAGCGTCGCTGCGCAGCGCATTGAGCCACGCCAACGGGCTCGCAGCGAGCTGCGGCTGTCCTGCCAACAGCCTTGCAAGATAACTCCCGGCAATGGTCGGAGTCAGTGCGGTGGTTTCGCTCATGCGCTTACACTCCTCGCAGCCTTCGCCGCACCCTTGTATTCGGCGCTGACCCAGTCGTAGCCGCGCGACTCGAGTTCCAGTGCGAGCTCTTTGGCACCGGTCTTGATGATGCGGCCAGCCTCCATGACATGCACGTAGTCGGGCACGATATAGTTCAACAGACGCTGATAGTGCGTCACCATCACGATCGCATTGTCCTTGGTGGAGAGCTGGTTGACACCGTGGGCGACAATTCTAAGGGCGTCGATGTCGAGGCCGGAATCGGTCTCATCGAGGACAGCCACAAGCGGCGCTAACAACGCCATCTGCAATATTTCGTTGCGTTTCTTCTCGCCACCGGAGAAACCTGCGTTGACGCTGCGATCGAGGAAATCGGGGCTCATTTCCAGCAACTTCATCTTTTCGCGCACGAAGTCGTCAAACTCCAGCGGGTCGAGCTCATCCTTGCCGCGCTGTTTTTGGACCGTGTTGTAAGTCAGGCGCAGGAACTGGCTGTTGCCGACGCCGGGCACCTCGATCGGATACTGAAAGGCCAGGAAAAAACCGGCGCGCGCACGTTCTTCGGGTTTCAGTTCAAACAGGTTCTGGCCTTCGAAGAGCACCGTGCCGTTGGTCACTTCATAGGCGGGGTGACCCGCGAGCACCTTGGCAAAGGTGCTTTTTCCGGAACCGTTTTGGCCCATGATGGCGTGTATTTCGCCGCTCCTTACCGTGAAGTCGAGGTCTTTCAAAATGTCGATGCCATTCACGCTCGCGCACAGTCCGCGCACTTCGAGCAAGATTTTGCTGTCCTGGTAAATCATCCGATACTTCCTTCCAGTTTGAAATTGAGGAGATTGGTCGCCTCGACCGCAAACTCCAGTGGTAATTGTTGAAATACGTCTTTGCAAAAGCCATTGATGATCATCGATACTGCGGCCTCCGCATCGACCCCGCGCTGGGCAAAGTAAAACATCTGGTCC
This sequence comes from Massilia sp. TWR1-2-2, assembly GCF_049897565.1. Lineage (NCBI taxonomy): Bacteria > Pseudomonadati > Pseudomonadota > Betaproteobacteria > Burkholderiales > Oxalobacteraceae > Massilia > Massilia sp. TWR1-2-2. The sequence continues at coordinate 11,101 of NZ_JAFCWM010000028.1, forward strand.
TCGCCGATCTTCGAGGTCGACGCCTCGTGCTCGACCTGGGCACTGTTGTTGCGTACCTGGATATACGGGAAGGTGTTGGCGCCGCACTCGTCGCCGATCAACATCGAATCGCACTGGGAATAATTGCGCGCTCTGGCGGCGCTGGCCGCAATTTTGACCAGCCCGCGGTAGCTGTTGTTCGATTTACCGGCGGAAATGCCTTTGCTGACGATCGTACTGCGCGTATTTTTGCCGATGTGGATCATCTTGGTGCCGGTGTCGGCTTGCTGATAGTTGTTGGTGACTGCGACCGAATAGAATTCACCGACCGAGTTATCGCCCAGCAAGACGACAGAAGGATACTTCCAGGTGATCGCTGCCCCGGTCTCGACCTGGGTCCACGAAATACGCGAGTTGACGCCTTTCGCGAGGCCGCGCTTGGTCACGAAATTGTAAATGCCACCGACACCGTTTTCGTCACCGGCATACCAGTTCTGCACGGTTGAATACTTGATGTCGGCATTGTCGAGGGCGACCAGTTCGACCACCGCCGCATGGAGCTGATTGGTGCTGAACGCTGGCGCGGTACAACCTTCCAGGTAGGACACTGACGCCCCTTCCTCGGCGATGATCAGGGTGCGCTCGAATTGCCCTGACTCCTCGGTGTTGATGCGGAAGTAGGTCGACAAATCCATCGGGCATTTGACGCCCTTGGGAATGAAGCAAAACGAGCCGTCGGTAAATACCGCCGAGTTGAGGGCCGCGTAATAGTTATCGCCAGCAGGAACCACGCTGCCCAGATATTTCTGCACCAGCTCGGGATGCTCCAACACCGCTTCCGACATCGAACAGAAAATGACGCCGACCTCGGCCAGCTTGTCTTTATAGGTCGTGGCCACCGACACACTGTCAAAAATGACATCGACCGCGACGCCCGCCATCGCCATGCGCTCGTGCAGGGGCACGCCAAGCTTCTCGAAGGTACGCAGCAATTCAGGATCGACCTCATCGATGCTTTTCAACTTGGCCTTGACCTTGGGCGCGGCGAAATAGCTGATTGCCTGAAAATCGATCTTCGGATAGTGACAGTTTTTCCACTCTGGCTCCGTCATCTTGAGCCATGCTTGGTACGACGTGAGGCGAAATTCGAGCAGCCATTCTGGCTCATTCTTCTTGCTTGAAATCAGGCGAATGATGTCTTCATTGAGGCCCTTCGGTGCGACATCCGATTCGATCTTCGTGACGAAACCATGCTTGTAGGGTTGGTTGACTAGATTTTGCAGTACCGCACTCATAAAGTTACCTCAATGTTATCCATACCGAATATGTGAAATTGAACCTGTTTGAAAAACGAAAAATATCAAAGAGCTCACAATCCCGGCGACACTCGTGCAACTCCGGTGGTGCTCCGTGGCTATTTACGGAGAAGCGGTGTTTTTTTCAAGTTGAAGCTCTCGCCACAGCCGCACTCGCTCTCGGCGTTGGGGTTGTCGAACTTGAACGTCTCATTGAATCCTTTCTTGACGAAATCAACGCGTGAGCCGGCCAGAAATGGCAGGCTGACAGCATCGACCACAAGCGTCGCGTCATGCGACTCGAACACATGGTCGCCAGCACGCACTTCGTCGGCGTAGTCGAATGTGTATGCAAAGCCGGAACAGCCGACTTTTTTGACACCCACGCGCAGACCGAGGCCCTTGCCGTTTTTCGCAAGCTCGGCCTGAATTTTTTTTCGCTGCATTTTCCGTCAATGTAATTGTCATTTCTATTCACCTTTTTATGCACACCGGGCCGTGTTGATCGCCGGACGGGCCGATTGCCAAATGCGGACCTCGCCCGCCCTTGCCCCTTCACCGCACCGACGACGCCGTTGTGATGGCAGTTGCCGACCGGCCCAGTTGACGCGATATCTGCTGTCAAACTTCACTCAAAACACCGCGCTCGAAATACTTGACTAATTTAGTCAACAATTCAGCTTATAATACCCGACTAAATTAGTCAACCATGCTGTTTAAGCGGGTATTCGGCCAAACCAGATTCACCCAGCGCAGAAAGAAACCACGAACTGCGCACAAGCGAAGTCTGGACTAGACCGACCATGTAGCGGTTGCAACAGGTTGTGCCTGAAACCGGTTTGCGCCAACGGTGGTGGGCGGGATTGGCTCCTGCGGCGGCGCGGTTGCCACCACCAGAGCGTGCTGATCGCCCCGCAGAACCTGTCGTGCCTCGGCACGACGAGCGGCAATCTGATAGATTGAAATGCTTCTTGCATGCTGTAGCCATCCGAAATCCTTGGCAATTCCTTCTCAGGAGCATCAAATGAGCGATTCTTTCTCCACCCGCGACCTTCTCACCGTCAACGGCACCGGCTATACCATCTTCAGCCTGGCAAAATTGGGCCAGCGCTTCGACTTGACCCGGCTGCCGTTCTCGATGAAAATCTTGCTAGAAAATCTGCTGCGCTACGAAGACGGCGTGTCAGTGACCAAGGCGTCGATCGAGGCCGTGGCGCAGTGGAATGCGACGGACGAGCCGGCAACGGAAATCGCCTTCATGCCGGCGCGGGTGGTGCTGCAGGATTTCACTGGCGTGCCCTGCATCGTCGATTTTGCGGCGATGCGCGACGCCGTCGTCAAGCTCGGCGGCTCGGCGACCAACATCAACCCGCTGATCCCGTCCGAGCTGGTGATCGACCATTCGGTGCAGGTCGATTCCTACGGAAAGCCCGACTCGCGCGACATCAACAGCGAGATCGAATTTGCCCGAAACGGCGAGCGTTACAGCTTCCTGCGCTGGGGCCAGAAAGCGTTCAACAATTTCAAGGTGGTGCCGCCCAGCACCGGCATCGTGCATCAGGTGAACCTGGAAAACCTGGCGCGCGTGGTGATGGCGCGCGATATTGACGGCGTGAAGTACGCGTTTCCGGACACCGTGTTTGGCACCGATTCACACACCACGATGATCAATGGCCTGGGCGTGCTGGGCTGGGGCGTTGGCGGCATCGAAGCGGAGGCCGCGATGCTGGGTCAGCCAAGTTCGATGCTGATCCCGCAGGTGGTCGGCTTCAAGCTCATCGGAAAGCTGCCCGAAGGCGCGACCGCAACCGACCTGGTGCTGACCGTCACGCAAATGCTGCGTTCGCTCGGCGTGGTCGGCAAGTTCGTCGAATTCTATGGCGACGGCCTGAATCACCTGCCGCTGGCCGACCGCGCGACGATCGGCAACATGGCTCCGGAATACGGCGCCACGTGCGGCATCTTCCCGATCGATGATGAATCGCTGAACTACCTGCGCCTGTCCGGGCGCAGTGAGGAACAGATCCGCCTGGTCGAAGCCTACGCCAAGGCGCAAGGCCTGTGGCGCAGCGACCAGGAAGCCGAGTACAGCGCGACCCTGCATCTGGACATGGGCACCGTGCTGCCGTCGCTCGCCGGTCCGAAGCGACCGCAAGACCGCGTGCTGCTGTCGGACATGAAGAACAATTTCACCACCAATTTGAGTGGTTTCGTCGCCAATCGCAAGCCGGGCAAGGTTGCCGTGCAACGCTTCGAAGACGAGGGTGGCGACACCGCCGTCGAGCATGACACCTCGGTCAACGCGTCGAGCCCGGCGTTGAAGGGCAGCGATGTCGCGCTCAAGGACGGCGCCGTGGTCATCGCCGCGATCACCTCCTGCACCAACACCTCCAATCCCGCGGTGATGTTGGCGGCCGGACTGGTCGCTCGCAATGCCGTGACCAAGGGTCTCAAGGCCGCGCCATGGGTCAAGACTTCGATGGCCCCGGGATCCCTGGTGGTGACCGATTACCTGACCAAGGCAGGCCTGCTCGCTGACCTGGAAAAGCTTGGTTTCTTCATCGTCGGCTACGGTTGCACGACTTGTATCGGCAATTCCGGCCCGCTGCCCGACGACGTGACGCGTGACATTGCCGAGCAAGACCTGGTCGTCGCCGCGGTCCTGTCCGGCAACCGCAACTTCGAAGGCAGGGTGCATCCGGAAGTAAAAATGAATTACCTGGCGTCGCCGCCGCTGGTGGTCGCCTATGCGCTCGCCGGCACGGTGGACATCGACTTGACGAGTGAGCCGCTAGGCACCGGCAGTGATGGCGAACCGGTCTACCTGCGTGACATCTGGCCGTCGAACCAGGAAATAGGCGACTTGATCGCGCGCAATGTCAGCCCGGAGCTGTTCAAGCGCAACTATGCCAACGTCTTCGCCGGCGACAGCCGCTGGAACCAGATTGCCTCGCCCGATGGCGCAGCGTTCGAATGGGACCAGGCTTCGACCTATATCAAGAACCCGCCCTACTTCGAAGGCATGCAGATGAGCGTCGGTAGCATCGGCGACATTCATGGCGCGCGCCTGCTTGGCCTTTTTGGCGATTCGATCACCACCGACCATATTTCGCCGGCCGGCAACATCAAGGCCGATTCGCCAGCCGGTCGTTTCCTGCAATCGCGCGGTGTGCCGCCGGCGCACTTCAACTCCTACGGCTCGCGTCGTGGCAATGACGACGTGATGGTGCGCGGCACCTTCGCCAACATCCGCATCAAGAACCTGATGCTGGCCGGAGAGGAAGGCGGCGCTACCATCCACTATCCGTCGAACGAGAAGCTGGCGATCTACGATGCGGCGATGAAGTACAAGGCCGACGGCGTGCCGCTGGTGATTGTCGCCGGCAAGGAATACGGCATGGGTTCATCCCGAGATTGGGCGGCCAAGGGCACGATGCTGCTGGGCGTCAAGGCCGTGATCGCCGAAAGCTTCGAGCGCATCCATCGCTCCAATCTGGTCGGCATGGGCGTGCTGCCCCTGCAATTCATGGCCGGTCAGAATGGCGCATCCCTGGGCTTGACGGGCAATGAGTTGCTCGACATCACCGGTCTGCAAGATGGTGCTGGTCGAATGGTCGACGTTGTCGCCACCAGCATTGATGGTCGCGCGGTTTCCTTCAAAGCGCAGGTGCTGTTGATGACGCCCAAGGAAGTCGTGTACTTTCGCCATGGCGGCATCCTGCATTATGTGCTACGCCAGCTGGCGTCCAGAAAGGCTGTGTGATGGGCCTTGCAGCAAGGAGAAAGGCGTCCTTGCCGTGGACCGGATGACTGCGATTGACTTTCGTCGCTATGTGTTCGGTTAGGTCACACGAGCGCAGGGCACCCCACGTGCGATAGGTAATGGCAAGATGATCGACCTGAACGCGCTCCTGGCCGCGCTGGATTTCGGGTGACAAAATTTTCGGGGGTTCCGGCGTAGAACCCCAAGCAAATGCACCGCATCGCCATTTTCAGATGGCTAGGCGCTACATCACCATGGCAAAATGGGGCTTGGCAAGGACCGCGAAGCCGGCATTGTGGATCTAACCGAAGGGACGATCCGGCGGCCTCCGTAGCACGTCTCCAGCGAACCATGCGCCGCAGGCTCGCTCCTCATTAATTGATTCGGCGGCTCCGGAAAAAACGGTACACATACGGTACACCCACCATGTTTGCCCGATTCCGTAAAACTACGCGAAACTACTGATTCGTAATTACTTTTAACTTTTACAAATTACGCTTACATTACTTTGATTGTGCTTGACAGACGGTTTCGCTGTCAAACTCATAATCCGTCGGTGCCGTGTTCGACTCACGGGAGGCCCACCAGTAAAATCAAGGACTTAGCCCGGTTTAATTCCAAGCTTTGTTCTTTTAGTTTCTCGCATCAGCCCGCGTACCCATTGTGTACCCCTATTTCATCAATGCTGAGTCATCGATCATGGCGGGCGATGGCGTTCGGACGCGATGATGGCGGGAGTAGCGCGCCGGCGCCACTGATCTCGAGATCTGGCATTGCCTGGGGTAAGAGTTCGCGTCGTCTACGACCGAGGGGTTAATTTATCGCCCGACTGTGGCTGCGAGAACGTAGGGCATCACCTCAAAATCTCTTTTGCGGTATCGGGGGCTAGCGGCGATAGCCAGGTCGCTTCGCGCCCTTTGCGATCAACGAAGGCTCCGCCCCGAAACACTGTACGCGCACAGGCACCTCGGCTGGTAGGCGGCTGATGGCGCCCTCGCCGACGGCCGCGCCGCCATTGGAGCGCTTGGGTAGCAACTTCGGGCGGCGCGCGGCGACTATCTTCATCAGTTGGCTGGCCAAGACAATCATTTCGCTCGATCTCCGGCGCTGAGAGGTGCCCGCCGATGGCTGTGTGGGTGCGGCTGAGCAGTCGCCTCGGCTGGCCGGTCAGTGGCGTTGGCCGGCGCTTATCACCACCGCCAAGCATTTGGTTGCAACTTGGGAGCCTAGAGTCTTGTCGGCCATCGCATAGCACAGGTTTGCCAGGTCGACGAAACCTCTGGCGCGCGCTTCTGGTGTAATTTCTCGAAGAGTGGTACCTACAAGCTCCACCAAACGTTCCTCGCTCAGATCGGCTTCGGAAGCACAGCCACTTGTATCTCGCAGCCATTCTTCGAAAAAGCCGATCAATATCATGTTCCACATTATGGGGCCAGGGTCATGTCGTTATACATAAGTCCGCGGCCCCGCTCAGCCTGGCCCAAAAAGTCGTTAACATTCAATGAGTTGCAGATGGGGCTTGTAAGCTTTCGTGAGATCGCGTTTACTCTCTGACTTTGGGTGACGCATTGACCAAGGTAACGCAGCGCTGGACGGATCAAGAATTTGCGGGACTCAATCTTGGCGATGCTCGCCTCAACAAGGGAGCGAGAACATTGATGGAACGATTTGCGGCGACACCGACGGCGAGCATCCCGCAGGCATGCGACAACTGGAGCGAAACCTGCGCGGCCTACGCTTTCTTGGCAACGACGAGGTGTCGTGGGAGGGAATTCTTGCCCCGCATTGGGAACGCACCCAGGAACGCATGCGCGAACATCCCGTTGTGCTGTGCATTCAAGACACCACCGAACTCGATTTCAACGGCCAGGAAGCTGAAGGCCTCGGACCGCTGAACTACGAAGCACGGCGCGGGATGTACCTGCATCCGACGTATGCGGTCACGCCAGGGCGCGAACCGCTGGGTGTGCTCGATGCATGGATGTGGGCGCGTGAAATGCGCGATGCCGACGGTGTGCGCCATGGGCAGAAAGAAAGCGCTCGCTGGATCGAAGGCTACGAGCGCGTCGCCGAGATGGCCGCTAACATGGCGGACACACGGCTGGTGTATGTGGCCGACCGCGAGGCCGACTTGGTGGCGATGATGCGCCGCGCGCGCGAACTGGACACGCCAGTCGATTGGTTGGTGCGGGCCAAGCACAACCGCTGCTTGCCCGATGGCGATGGCGACAAGCTGTGGGTGCGTATTCCATGGCCATGCGACCACCGATTCCACGCCAATCCAGCCACCCATTCCACGCCAATCCAGCCACCCATTCCACGCCAATCCAGCCACCGATTCCACGCCAATCCGGCCACCCGTTCCACGGCAATCCGGCCACCTGATCGGCGACCTGCCTGACGGCCAGGAACGAGCGTAGTACGCGGGACAACTGTGCCATCCTCGGCAATTTTTGTTGAGGATCAGATGGCGAATAGGAGGTTGTCCATGCGAGATATTATCGAGATACTGAGGTTGAGCCAGGACGATGGGCGCAGCACCAGGGAGATTGCCAGAATCGTCGGCGTGGCGCGCACGTCGGTTGGCGAGATCGTGCGCCGGGCTACGCTCGCCGGCGTGAGCTACCCGGTGCCTGCCGACTGGGACAATGCGATGCTGGAGGCGAAACTGTATCCGCCGATGGCGCCATCGGGCACGAGCCGTCCGTTGCCCGACTGGGCGCATGTGCACCGGGAACTGGGCCGCAAGGGCGTGACGCTGGACCTGCTGTGGCAGGAGTACAAGGAACGCCACCTGGACGGCTACCTGTACAGCGGCTTTTGCGAGCACTACCGGCGCCGGGTCGGCAAGCTGTCGGTGACGATGCGCCAGACCCACACGCCAGGTGAAAAGCTGTTCGTCGACTACGCCGGCAACACGGTATCGATCACCGACCGCGGCACTGGCGAAATACGCGAGGCGGCCATCTTCGTCGCCGCCATGGGCGCATCGAGCTACACCTACTGCGAGGCGACCTGGAGCCAATCGCTGCCAGATTGGATCGGCAGCCACGTGCGCGCCTTCGAGCACATGGGAGCGGCTCCCGCAGCCCTTGTGCCCGACAACCTCAAGAGCGGCGTCATCAAGCCCTGCTTCTAGGCCCCGGAAATCAATCCCACCTACCGTGATCTGGCCGCACACTATGGCTCGGTAGTGCTTCCAGCCCGGCCGTATCGGCCCCGCGACAAGCCGAAAGCGGAGGCTGTCGTGCTGCTGGCCCAGAGGTGGATTCTGGCCAAGCTGCGCAACCAGCGCTTCTTCAGCCTTGACGAACTGAACCGGAGCATACGCCCGCTGCTCGGCGCCCTGAACGCGCGACCGTACCAGAAGCTGCCGGGTTGCCGCCAATCGGTGTTCGAGGAGCTTGACCGACCGGCCATGCGGGCGCTGCCGGCGACGCGCTACGAGTTTGCCGAATGGAAGGTGGCCACCGTCGGCATCGACTACCACGTCGATGTCGCTGGCCACTACTACTCGGTGCCGCACCGCTTCGCCCGCGAGACGGTCGATGTGCGCCTGACGGTGTCGGTCGTCGAACTGTTCCATCGCGGCAGCCGGGTCGCCAGCCATGTACGCAGCGCGTTCAAGGGCCGGCACACGACGGTCGATGCACACATGACGGCGGCGCACCAGGAGGTCAATGGATGGAGTGCCCAGCGTCTTACCGACTGGGCCGCGCGCATCGGTCCGCACACCTGCGCCGTCGTTGCCAGCGCGATGCGCCAGCACCAACATCCACAGCAGGGATATCGCGCCTGCCTGGGCATTGTACGGATGGCCAAGCAGTTTGGCGCCGACCGTCTCGAAGCGGCCTGCGACCGTGCCATCGCCGTCGGCACGCCGTCCTACCGCAGCCTGCAGTCGATCCTCAAGCATGGTCTTGACCGCAAGCCGGTCAGCGTGCCGGCCCAATCGAGTCTGCCGTTCGACCACGCCAATGTGCGTGGCCCCAACTACTATCATTGAAGGACGTTACCATGTTGAATCATCCCACCCACGACAAGCTTCAACAGATGCGCCTGGCCGGCATGGCCAAGGCGTTGGCCCAGCAAAGCCAGCACGCCGAGATCGGCCAGCTGTCGTTCGAAGAGCGGCTCGGCCTGCTCGTCGACGCCGAGCTGGCCGAACGCGAATCGCGCCAGAACGGGGCGCGCCTCCAACGTGCGAAGCTGCGGCAGGCGGCCACGCTGGAAGACGTCGACTTCTGCCACCCGCGCGGTCTGGATCGTGCCATGTTCGCCCGCCTGATGACGTGCCGTTGGGTCACCGAGCACCAGAACGTTCTGCTGTGCGGTCCGACCGGTATCGGCAAGACCTATCTTGCCTGCGCGCTGGCCAACCAGGCTTGCCGCCAAGGCCACAGCGCCCTGTACGTGCGCCTGCCACGGCTGCTCGCCGACCTGGCGCTCGGACGCGGCGATGGCAGCTACGGCAAGACGTTGGCGAAACTGGCCAAGACGGCGGTGCTGGTCATCGACGAATGGGCCCTGCCCAAGCTTAATGACGAGGGCCGGCGCGATTTGCTGGAGATCTTCGAGGACCGCCACCAGGCCGGTTCAACCATCATCACCAGCCAACTGCCCCAGAAGCTATGGCACGAGTCAATCGGAGATCCCACGCTTGCCGACGCGATTCTTGACCGCCTCGTCCATCAGGCCCACTCGCTAGACCTGTCCGGCGAGTCGCTGCGCAAGAACGGCAAACCAGTCTGACGATAAGCATAAGGGGCACGTGCGCAGGCACCGCCTTGCCCACCGCGGCGAGCGTTCATGGTCTGGATAGGGACCACGCCGGCCGCCGTGGACAAGGCTATGTCGACGTCCCGTCCTGCATGCAGCCGTCATGAAAAGGCCTGCGGTAAAAAAGGAAAATGATTGACCTGCAAAGGGAGATCATAGTAAAAAACACTAACCCCGCGTCGCTACGCTCTGACTGGCCGCCATCATGTGGAATGGGTGGCTGAATTGGCGTGGACCAGGTGGCCGGATTACGGTGGACTGGCTGGCCGGATTGCTGTGGAATGGGTGGCTGATTTGCGTGGAATACGCACTGTGGGCCCACGCCAGCGCCGGTGCGGCCTTGGGGGAGATCACCTTTACGCTGGGGGCACGCGACAAGCAAAAGGCGCGCACGGTGCGCCAGCAACTGTGGAATCGAGCGGTCGAAATATCGGATGGCGCGGGCGGACGCATCACTGCCACCTGTGTAGTGGCGCGCGAAATAGGCGCGCCCAAGGGCGTCAAACCGATCGAGTGGCGTCTGCTGACGAACCGACCAGCACCAACGCTTGAGCAGGCCATCGAACTGATCGACTGGTACTGGGCTCGCTGGGAAATCGAGATCTATTTCCATGTCCTCAAGAATGGTTGCGAAGTCGAAGCGTTGCAACTGTCGGCGATCGACCGGATCGAACGGGCACTGGCCCTGTTCATGGTGGTCGCCTGGCGCGTCACCTATTTGATGCGCAAAGGCAGAACCTGTCCTGACTTGGACGCCCGGTTGTTCTTCGATCCCGACGAGATACGCGGCGCCCGTCTACTGACCAAAAAGAAGATGCCGGTCATCCCTCCAACCGTGAATGAAGTCGTACGGCTCATCGCGCAGGTGGGCGGGTTCCTCGGCCGAAAGAGCGACGGTGAACCTGGCGCAAAAACGATCTGGCGCGGGCTCGATCAAGTCCACGCCGCCGCCGAGACATTGCGCGCTACGTGAAGGGCTCGGATGACTTATGTATAACGACATGGGCCAGGGTCGAGAACGCGTGACGTGCGAAACCATGTCGCGACAGAATGAGCGAGCAATAGGCTCGTGATCAGTAGCGCAACCTGCATGGGGATGACAAGCGGCCCCAACTGAACTGCATCCATGGATTACTCACGAGCTCAACAATATGTTCTGGATAGCGCAATCGAATTAGCGGATTATTAAATGGTCCGTCAGCCAGCACCGCCGTTCCCGGGTCTTCCGGAGCCGCCTCACGTTTCCATAAGCCGTTTTTGTTCGTTGTGGGCACCAATCAGCTCACAGTGACGTCGCCCGAACACTATATCAGAAAATAATCTATAAAATAGTATAAAATATGTCCTCGGTGTCGCCTTATCGACTACAACTGACGGAGTTATAATGATCTTCAGGCAACTATATGAACCCCTTTCGAGCACCTATACCTACCTACTTGGGGATGAAGACTCGGGGTTGGCAATACTCATCGACCCTGTCATAGCAACGATGGACCGCGACCTGGCTGAGGTGCGCCGATTAGGCCTGAAGCTTGCCTATACGGTCGACACCCATATCCACGCCGACCATATAACTGCGGCTATGGAAATGAAGCGAGCTGTCGGCAGTAAGATTGCTGCCCCGGCCCACGACCAGCTTCCTTGTGCGGATGTCGGCATCGAAGAAGGCAAGCCCTTCATTGTCGGTAGCGTTGTCTTGCACCCGTTACACACTCCAGGGCACACCGACGGGCACTTTGCGTACCTGTTCGGTGAACGTGTCTTCACTGGAGATGCTTTGCTCATAGAGGGCTGTGGCAGGACCGACTTTCAAAACGGCGATGCCGATGCGCTGTACAAGAGTGTGCGCAGCAAGTTATTTACCCTACCCGACGAGACCCTGGTCTATCCGGCACATGACTACAAGCAGCGCTTCGTCTCATCCATCGCCCAGGAAAAGAGGAGGAATCCACGCCTGGGCGACAGCAAAACGCTCGATGAATTCAAGGCCATCATGAGCAATTTGAACCTGCCGTACCCGAAATTTATCGATTACGCAGTCCCGGGCAATCGGCAATGCGGCGTTTGTCCGTCGCATTTGCCAGAGGACCTGGCAGGATATTGCAAACAGATGAGCGAAAGCCTGCAAGGTTAACTGATGACTAAAAATGAAAGGAATCCAGATGGCAAACTTTAAACGCACTGACGAAGGTATTTTCATCGGGCCTCAACCTGCCGAGCAGGACTTGAGAGAGGCAAAACGGCTCGGCATTCAAACGGTTATCGACATGCGCATGCCTGGTGAAGGCCCGACCTCCAATGATGAAATGACGAGATGCAATGGCCTTGGCTACGTCAACATACCAGTCAACAAGACAGCGTTAGCAGGACATCAAATCGACGAACTGGAGCATGTGATGGAACGGATGCCGGGACCTTATCTACTGCACTGCGCTACCGGAGCAAGGGCCGCACTGCTGCTTGTGCTGAGCCGCGCGAGGCAGCGGGGATGGACGGCCGAGCGCACGTTTCAGGAGGCGCAGGGAATGGGCTTCAACCTGGAAGACTCGGACAATTTTGCGGTTTTCGTAAGGGAAACTACGGTTCAATAACAGATGCGTCCGCATACCCGGGCAAAGCAATGCTGATGGGTTCTAGAGCTGACTTTCAAAAATGAAAAAAGGATTACGACCATGATTTCATGCATTCCAAAGACGTCGGCCAGAATGATGGTTGGCCTGATGTTCAGCGCATTTCTTTGATCAATATGGGTAACGCAGTCGGGCAGGACGTCCTCCGTATATATGGTCCAGGCGGACCGGCGCCCGCAATGAAGGAGACCGCGACGGCGTTCGAAAAGAACGCCGGCGTAAGCGTCGAGGTAACGGCAGGCCCCACCTCGGCCTGGATCGACAAAGCCAAACAAAATGCCGATGTCATCTATAGTGGGTCGGAAACGATGATGACGGATTTTGCGGTGGCGATGGAAGGACGGATCATCGAACAGACCATCAAGCCCTTGTATCTTCGTCCCCTGGCGATACTTGTATGGCCTGGTAACCCAAAGCACATTACAGGCGTCAAAGATTTTTTGAAGCCCGGCACAAAGATCCTCGTCGTCAATGGCGCAGGGCATAACGGCGTTTGGGAAGACATGGCAGGCCGAAAAGGTAGTATCGAAACAGTGCGCACGCTACGCAACACACCGTCAGCTATGCCAAAAACAGTGCCGAGGCTCGAACGACCTGGACTGGCAAGCCTGAGATTGATGTCTGGCTGATTTGGAATATCTGGCAGGTGTCGAATGCAAAGCTGGCTGATGTGGTACCAATCGAGGCTGACTACGCCATCTATCGCGATACCGGTGTTGCCCTGACGGCGCGGGGGGGCGACGAAGCCCGAGGCCAAACAGTTTGTCGAATTTTTGCAGTCCCATGAGGGTGCTCTTATTTTCAAGAAATGGGGTTGGAGGGAGTGACGCCATATCGTTCCAGTGACGCGCTCCAAGTCACCGCCAGTTAACCTGACGCCAAACGCCGACCAGCAGAGATGCAGGCCTGTTGCCAAGGTGGCGCATGATTACGGCACCCCCGTAAGTCCACCAGGCGGGTTAAGGACAGGCTATCCTGCCGTCGAGGGCAGGCGCAGGTGCGCGCTCAGGCCTCCATCGGCGCGGTTTGCCAATGCGAGTTCGCCACCATAGCGCTGGACAATTGTGTCCACAATCGACAGGCCCAGGCCGCAACCGTGGCCGCGCCCCTTGCGCCAGAAGCGCTCGACCGAGCGGGCGATGTCGTCGTCGCTCATGCCCGTACCGCAGTCTTCTACGCGAAATGACATTTGCCCACCGGCTTTTTCAATCCGCAGAAACACTTCACTGCCCGGTGGCGAGTGGCGCAATGCGTTGTCGAGCAGGTTTCGCAATGCCGCCACCGCCAGGCTGGACGGCATGACCAGTGCGCCATCTGTGCCCACCTGTTCGATGACGATGCGGGACTGTGAAGCTGGCGCGATCTGCGCGATCGCCGAGTGCGCAATCGCATTGGCGCGCCCGTGGTCCTGATCGTCCAACGGAAACGGAGCATCAAGCCGCGCCAGCATCAACAACTGCTCGATGGTGCGCTGGAGGCGATTCACACCTGCTTCGGCTTGCGCCAGCGCTTCGCCCGTACCCTTGGCGTCGGGGCACAGTCGAGCAACCTGAATATGCGTCTTGACGGCAGTAAGCGGCGTGCGCAGTTCATGCGCGGCATCGCCGGTAAAGCGGCGTTCGCGCTCGAGCGCGCCGGCGACCCGGGCCAGCAAGGCGTTGACGGTCGTCACCAGCGGGCCGAGTTCGAACGGCACACGGGAATGCGGCAATGGCTGCAGCGCGCCGGGCGCGCGGGCGGCCAGCGCCGCACGAATGCGCTCGAGTGGCGCCAGGCCGGACCGCACGCCCAGGCCAAGCGCCAGCAGACTGCCGGCCATCGCGATCAGTACCGGTACCGAGGCGGCCCGCACTACCTCGTACAGCAGCTGTTCGCGGCGCTCCACCCGATCGGCCGTGGTAACGCGCAGCCCATTCTGCTCCAGGGTAAAACTGCGCCAGCGCTCGCCGTCAATCGTCCTGGTGCGATAACCGGGCGACGCCATGCCGAGGCGTTCAGGGCTGTTCCCGGTTCGGGCGACGACGTTCCCGCGCAGTTGGCGGACCTCGCAGGCAACCCCATTGAGTGAGACGATCGACGGCATCGGCTGCACCGGCGACATGTCCGGCACTGGCGTCGGTGGCAACTGTGCAAGCAGACCGGCCACCATGTGGGCGGACGCGGCAAGGCGTTCGTCGAGCGCGGCGCGAAATTCGCTGCGCAGGTCGATCAGCATCCAGGTCGATGCGGCTAGCCACAAGAGCACAAAAGGCAAGCCGATGATCAGCAGCAGCCGCAGTCGCAGGCTCATTTTCCTGCTTCCCCGAGCCGGTAACCGATGCCGCGCACCGTTTCGACGATGTGCGGGCCAAGTTTGCGCCGCAGGTGGTGAATATGGACGTTGATTGCATTGCTCTCGACGATGTCGGCCATCCCGTAGAGGCTATCCTTGACCTGGTCCGGACCCAGTATGCGCTTGCCCGCATGCAGCAGCGCCTGAAGCAAGGCCAGCTCGCGCCGCGCCAATTCCACCGGCTGTCCGTGCAAGGTGACAAGGCAACTGGCCTGATCGAATCGCAAGCCGCCGTGCTCGATCACGTCGACGCTGCGCCCGGCGGCGCGCCGATGCAGGGCATGGAGGCGCGCCACCAACTCGGCCAGGTCGAACGGCTTGAGAAGATAGTCGTCAGCGCCGGCGCGCAGCCCGGCGACGCGATCATGCACGCCGTCGCGCGCGGTCAGTATCAGGATTGGCCAGTCATTGCCGGCACTGCGCCAGCGCTGCAGCAAGGCGATGCCATCTTGGTCGGGCAGGCCGAGGTCGAGGATGACGACGTCGAACGCGCTCGTCGCAAGTGCCGCATCGGCCCACTTCGCCGTGTCGGCATGGTCGACCGTGATCGCGGACAGCCGCAAGCCGGCCACGATGCCGCTCGCCACCAGCTCGTCGTCTTCGATCAGTAAAACATGCATGGGCTGGCTACACCAAAAAATTTCATCATAGCAGTCGATGGTTAAAAACATGTTAACCAAGGGAGGCGTCGCTGCCTTAACGTTGCCGTAATCGGTCGCGGGTACGCTGTGGCCATGAACTATATTCGGATTGAACCACGGGCAACGAATTGCAACAATTTTTCACCGTCCGCGATGCCGGTCATGCACCGGAAGGGATAACTCAATGGACGCAATAAATATCGGCCCGATGTCGTTTTCAGTCGAAATGCTTGCAACGTTCGCTGCGATCCTGCTTGCCACCGCGGCGGCCAATCGGGTGGCGCGTGGCAGCGGCGTGCGGGTCGAATCAGCGCTGTGGGTGGTAATCGCATGTGCGCTCATCGCGGCGCGGGCCGCCTATGTGCTGCGCTACCGGGATGCCTACCTCAGCAGCCCATGGAGCATATTCAATGTGCGCGACGGCGGCTGGATCGCCTGGGTGGGCATCGTTGCCGGCGTTGCGACGATGGCCTGGTTGAGCTGGCGCCTGCCGCCGAAACGTCGTGCGTTGATGGCCGGCGTGGCGGCCGGCATGGTGGTATGGATGGGCGCTGCGCTGGCGGTCGCCATGCAGCCGAAAGACACGATGCAGATTCCGGTCATCGAGCTGGCCAATTTGCGCGGCGGGCAGACCCGGCTGGAGTCGTTCCGCGGCAAGCCCGTGGTGGTCAATCTGTGGGCAAGCTGGTGTCCGCCGTGCCGACGCGAAATGCCGGTTCTGCGCGCGGCGCAGCTGCGCCATCCCGGCGTCACGTTCGTGTTCGCCAACCAGGGCGAGTCCGCCGCGGCGGTGCGCGCCTACCTGGCAGCCGAGCAGATTCATCTCGACAACGTTTTGCTGGACCAGCGGCTCGGCCTGCCCGCGGCAATCGGTTCGCAAGGCCTGCCTGCGACCTTGTTCTTCGACGCGCAGGGCAGGCTGGCCGAACGCCGGCTGGGGGAGCTGTCGGCCGCCAGCCTGGCGCAGCGGCTCGCCGCGATTACCGATGCACGCCAGACCCAATCGCGCGGCCAGGAGCGGCCAGTCACACTGTCAAGCAAGGAGGAAGGACGATGACGCACACAGGAAGGTGGCGTGCGCAATGGTTTGTCCGCGCATGGATGGCGCTGGGACCAGGACGGGGACTGCTGCTGATGCTGGCGCTGGCGCCGGCCGCGCGTGCGGACGAAAATTTCCTCGCGCCCGAGGTGGCGTTCAAGCCCACGCTGCATATGGTCGACGCGTCGACAGCCGAACTGCGCTTTGACGTGGCGGACGGCTATTACATGTACCGGGAGCGATTCCATTTCTCAGCGCCTGGCGGACGGATTGGGCAAGCACGCTTTCCGAAAGGCAAAGTCAAGTTCGACGAGACGTTTCAGAAGGACGTCGAAACTTACCGCGGCAGCGTGTCGATCCTGATCCCGCAGTCCGGGACGAAACAGTTTCTCCTCGAAGTAAGCTCCCAGGGCTGCTCGGACAAGGGCTTGTGCTATGCACCGATGACGTCCAAACTAACGGTCGATCCGGCTGCGGTTGGCGCGCCTGCCGCAGCAGCGCCGGCACAGTTGGGGACAATTGCCGCGACGCTCCAGGGCGGCAGCCTGCTGGCAATCATGCCGATGTTCCTGTTGCTTGGACTTGGCCTTGCGTTCACGCCCTGCGTTTTGCCGATGCTGCCGATCCTGTCATCGATCATTGTCGGCGACCGCCAGCGCGGCTCGCGCCTGCGCGGCCTTGCGCTGTCGGCGACGTATTCGCTCGGCATGGCGATCGTCTACACCTTGTTGGGCGTCGCCGCCGGCCTGGCCGGAGAGGGCCTGGCCGCTGCGCTGCAAAACGGCTTGGTATTGTCCGGTTTCGCCCTGCTGATGGCCACGCTGTCGCTATCAATGTTCGGCCTGTTCGAGCTGCAAATGCCGCCATCGATCCAGGCCAGGTTGATTGGCGCGTCAAGTAAGCAGTCTGTCGGCAGCCATGCCGGGGTCTTCGTCATGGGCGCGTTGTCGGCGTTGATTGTCGGGCCATGCGTGGCCGCGCCGCTGGCCGGCGCCTTGGTCTACATCAGCCAGACACGCGACGCGTTGACGGGTGCGGCGGCGCTGTTCGCGATGGCGGCAGGGATGAGCGTGCCGCTGCTGGCAATCGGTGGCTCCGCGGGCGCTGTCTTGCCGCGTCCAGGCCCATGGATGGACACGATCAAGCGTTTTTTTGGCGTCCTGATGCTTGCGACGGCGCTGTGGATCGTCTCGCCGGTGATTTCTCCAAGGCTGCAAATGGCTGGCTGGGCTGCGCTGGCGATTGGATATGCGATCTCCCTGGCGTTCGGGAAAGCAAGCAAATGGCGCGCGCGCGCAGTAGCTATCGGCTTTGCCGGCCTGGGCGCAGCGCAGCTTGCCGGGGTGGCTACCGGCGCAGACGATCCACTGGCGCCGCTGGCCGCCATCGGCCACAGACCCGAGAACGCGACCCGGTTCAAGCGCATCGTTTCTGTCGGCGAACTTGAGGCAGTGCTGGCGTCGGCGCCTGGCAAGCCGGTCATGCTCGACTTCTATGCCGACTGGTGCGTCTCGTGCAAGGAAATGGAAAAAGACACGTTCGCCGACGCGCGCATCCGTTCGCGGTTCGACAAGATGCTGTTGCTGCAGGTCGACGTCAGCGCCAACAGCGGCGACGACAAGGAACTGCTGAAACGGTTTGGACTGTTCGGCCCGCCAGGGATCATTTTTTTCGATGCGACCGGCAAAGAATTAATCCACGCCAAGGTGGTTGGCTACCAGCCGGCGGACCAGTTCCTAATCTCGCTGGCAGCAGCCCAGCAGTCGCTCCCGGCTGCAAATCACACCGATTTTGGTCTAACCAAGCACAAGGAAATCCAATGGCAAAACCAACTGTCTTCTTCGAAATGAGTCGGCGCGTCGCTGCTGCCGCGTTGGTCGGTGGCGCCGCACTGGTTGCGGCTTCGACCGTATTTTCTGCGGAACCCTATCCAAAAGTCATCCGCCAGGCAGTCGACTCCGGCGTGAAGGTTGTCAAGAGCTTCCCTGCCGTATCGGGCCTGACGGGGTGGGTGATGTTGCAGGACGGACGCTACTCGACCGTCTATACGACTGCGGACAAGAAGACCTTGCTGGCGGGCGTCCTGATTGGGGAGAGCGGCGAAAACATTAGCGCCGCGTACGAGGAAAAATATGCTCCCAAGCCAGATCTCGGCGCGTTGTTCCAGCAACTGGATAAATCAAGCTACGTCGCGGAAGGTACTCTTTCTGGCCCGACAAGCATCGTCTACGTATTTGTCGACGCTAACTGTCCGTTTTGCCACTATACCTGGCTTGCCTTGCAGCCTTACGAGAAGGTTGGCCTGCAGGTGCGCTGGATCCCTGTCGCCACCCTTGGGCCCACCAGCATGCCAAAGGCGATCGAAGTCATGGCGGCAGCCGACAAAGTCGGCGCTTTCCGCAAAATGGAAGAAAATCACGGCAAGCCCTGGACACCTTCAGCGCTGGCCAGCGAGACCGCGCAGCCAGCCGTCGCTTCGGCGATTCGCCAGAACGGCGAGCTGATGCAGCGGTTCGGCATCGCCGGCACGCCTGGCGTCATCTGGAAGGACAAGCAAGGCAAAGTCCAGGTGAAGGGAGGGATGCCGCGCCTGTCCGAGTTGCCGGCAATAACCGGCCTGCCTGAACAAAGGAACGACGACAGCTCGCTGAACAAATTTCGATAAGAATGGAATTGGTACACTGAACACGGACGAAGCGTGCAACATCGTCATCCGCTTGCCAAAACAGAAAAATCTCTTATTTAGTCACTAGGGGCGTACATGAACATGACATTCCAATCGATAGCGGCCAGCCTGGCACTTGGCCTGGCGGGCAGCGCCATTGCGCAAACGGCGGCCCCGGCGCTGAACACGCCGGCCGCATCGACCATTCCTGCGGGACCGAAAGGAGTAGCGATTCAGGAAGGCAAAAAACTGCTGACTGAAACGCATCAGCGCTTGCCAACAAACGTTGGCAACGGCCTGAACTGCACGAGCTGCCATCTTGCAGGTGGTACGACGGCCAACGCTTCGCCCTGGATCGGCATCTGGGGCGTTTTTCCAGAATATCGTTCGCGTAGCGGCAAAGTAATTTCGTTGACGGAGCGCGTGAACGATTGCTTCGAACGGTCGATGAACGGAAAACCTCTCGCTTACGATTCCGTGGAAATGAACAATATTTTAGCTTATATGCAGTGGCTATCGACGGGGGTGCCGACCGGAACCAGCGTCAAAGGACGGGGATTTGGTCCGCTCGACCAGAAACTCAAACCCGACGCAGCCCACGGGAAAGACGTGTATGCGGCGAAGTGCGCGAGTTGTCACGGCGCGACCGGTGCCGGCACCAGGAACCCGTCCGGGGGTTATCGGTTCCCACCCGTCGCGGGGAAGGATTCGTTCAACGATGGTGCCGGCATGGCACGCACTTATACCGCTGCAGCGTTCGTAAAACACAACATGCCACTTGGACAGGGCGGAACCTTGAGTGATCAGGAGGCGCTGGACGTTGCCGAGTACTTCACCCATTTGCCGCGGCCGCTATATAAATTCAAAACAAAGGATTGGCCGAAAGGTGACAAACCAAAGGACGCGCGGGGGTGAAATTGCGAACGCCTCCAAGTTCGGGACGGCCCGGGGCGCACGACAAATATCCTGGCTGGTACAGAGACCGAAGGGAGTGTCACCGCCTCGATGCACAGTTATTCAAGCAACAAGCGGCCGCGCTCTTTGGCGGATTTACCATGCCTTCGATTTCGCTCGTGATTTCCGCATCGGGCAGGCTGTAGACTGGCGCAAAGCCGCCGCCTGGAGTGCGGAAATTCGTCATCTGTTCCTGATAAATTCTCGCTGCGGTCCACTGAACGGCGGCGCCGTAGGTGTATAGCCGCAGGTCGAACGTCAGCAATTCAGGATCCTCGTGGCTACCGATGACCCTGTCCCCGGTCACCATGATGGATTGCGCCACATAGTCGCCCGCCAGGATCTCTTGCCAAACGCGTTTGGTGACTTTGTCGCCGCGATACGCTGACCGCCCGCCGAAGCCTGCAGTGGGCTTGAAAAAGAGTCGCCGGCGCTCGCTCCATAGCCTCTCGCCATCGGCGGCGTCGACGATCTCCGTGGACAGGATGTTCGCCAGGAGAATTTCCTGGACTTGCTGTGGAACGCCAAGCGCTTGTAGCTGGCCCCGCATCGCTGAGCAATGCCAGGTTGCGCTTGTCGGCGAAGAGGGCGTGTGCCTGAGGATGCGGTGTCAGCACGATGTCGTTCGCGAGATAGGCGGCGCGCAAAGCCGCGCTTTCAGGCGCCTCCAGCAGGAAATCGGTCAGTCGGTTGTAGACCAGGTCGACGGCAATGTCGCCGTGCCGCAAGACGCCGTCTTGCGATGTCAGTTCGGTCGGGTCTGAAATCACGGCGCGCAGGCCGTGGCGCTCGAAAAGGCGCTGGAACTAGAGAAACTCGGGATACAAATATTGCTGCTTCGGATCCGTGTCGACAATGGCAATGCTTTGCAGAGGCCGACTCCGCGCGGAGCGCTGCCACTCAGCATGGAACATGTCGACCATATCTTTTTCCAGATTGGCTGCGGCGGCCGCTGCGACAGCCACCTGTTTGCCATCGAGGCAACAGGCGCGGTGCGCCCGCGCCATTACCGCATTGAGCATGGCCCCGCCGGCGTTGGTGTTGATTTCGATGAGTCCGATGTCGTCGCCCCGGAGGTGGAAATCGTAGCCAAAAAAGACGCCGATTGCGCCCCCCCGGATCATGCCTGGCAATTGCCGGCGCACCCTCGAGAACACGGCTTCGATAGGCTGGTAGCGCCACCACCGACTCGACGGCACGCACGACATTCGCCATGCGCTCTGTCTGGCTATCGGAGATGAACACCGGCCTGGAGGAAAAGCGGTGTGGACATCTCTCCTCGACCAGCGCTAACAATTCGGGTGACCCCAATTCGGACGCCAAAGCGTCCCGCAGCGCGGCGTGGTCAAGGCTGACGCAGAAGCACTAATTGTTCAGCCGCTCACTGACCGGAGCGGCAGGTCGTTCTTCCGAAGTCGACGGCGATTGCTTGGTTATTTCAAGGTTATGCATACGCACAAATTTTTTTCTCACAGGTGGTTATGGTTTTGAACCGCCGCCACGTCCTGGTACAGGACCGGCCCCGAAAACCCGAAAAATCACTTCGCCGTCCCGCGCAGACGCAGCGCGTTGGTGATGACCGATACCGAGCTCAGACTCATCGCAAGCGCGGCAATAATTGGCGATAGCAGCTGTCCGGTAAACGGATACAGAAGCCCGGCCGCCAAGGGAATCCCCAACGAGTTGTAGACGAACGCGAAACCGAGGTTCTGGCGCATGTTGCGCACCGTATCCAATGAAAGAACCCGGGCGCGGGCGATGGCGCGCAAGTCCCCCTTCACCAAAGTCAGGTGGGCGCTGTTCATCGCGACGTCGGTCCCGGTACCCATCGCGATGCCGACATCGGCCTTGGCCAACGCAGGTGCATCGTTGATGCCGTCGCCGGCCATCGCCACTACTTTGCCCTCTTTCTGCAGTCGTTCGACCAGTGCGAGTTTATCTTGCGGCTTCACCTCGCCATATACCTCGGTAATGCCGAGTGTTTGGGCGACTGACTTTGCCGTCGTCAGACCGTCGCCAGTGGCCATGATGACCGTCAGGCCCGCTGCCCGCAGTGTGTCCAGCGCTTCCATCGTACTTGGCTTGACCGGGTCGGAGACGGCAAGCAGGCCGACCAGACGCGCATCGGCGGCGAGGTACATGACGCTCGCCCCCTCGCTGCGAAGTGCTTCCGCCTGGCTGACCAACCCATGCCAGTCGACTTTTTCGGCATCCATCAGAGCGGTATTTCCCAACGCGATACGCCTGCCGGATACGACGCCGCGCACGCCAATTCCACTGGACGACTCGAAGCTTTCCGGCTTTTCCAGCGACATGCCGCGCTTCCGCGCTTCCGCGACAATCGCATTTGCAAGAGGGTGCTCGCTTCCCTGGTCGATGCTCGCCGCAAGCCGCAAAACGTCTTCCTCGCTGAAGCCGGGCGCCGCGACCACCCGGTCGAACGCGGGTTTGCCTTCCGTCAGGGTGCCGGTCTTGTCGACGATCAGCGTGTCGACCTTGTGCATTCCCTCGATCGCCGCGGCATCGCGGAACAACATTCCCTGTGTCGCCGCACGGCCGGTTGCCGCCATGATCGACATCGGCGTTGCCAGGCCCAGCGCGCAGGGACATGCAATGATGAGCACGGCAACTGCATTGACGAAGCCGAATACCCAACTTGGCTCAGGACCGAGGAAGCCCCAGCCGAGCAGCGTCAGCAGCGCGATACCCATGACAATGACGACAAAGTACCCGGCCACGACGTCAGCCAGGCGCTGCATCGGCGCGCGAGAACGCTGAGCCTGGGCGACCATTTGCACAATCTGGGAAAGCATCGTCTGGGAGCCGATTTTTTCAGCGTGTATGACCAGGCTGCCGCTCGTATTGAGCGTGGCGCCAATCACCTTGTCCCCGGGCCGCTTCGTGACTGGCATCGGCTCGCCAGTGAGCATTGATTCGTCGACTGCGCTTTCACCTTCCGTGACCTTGCCATCGACGGGTACCTTTTCACCCGGGCGTACCCGCAGCGCATCGCCAATATGAACATGGGTGAGGGGCACGTCCTCTTCAGTACCATCATCCCGGATGCGGCGCGCCGTCTTTGGGGCCAGGCCCATCAGCGATTTGATGGCCGCCGAGGTCTGTGAGCGGGCGCGCAGCTCCAGGATTTGACCCAGCAAGGTCAAGGAAACAATAACGGCGGCCGCTTCGTAGTAGACACCGACCCGGCCGCCGTGGGCGGCGAACGTCGATGGAAACAGGCCCGGAGCAAACGTGGCGACGACGCTATAGCCATAAGCGGCTGCAACGCCGGCGCCGATTAATGTCCACATGTTCGGACTGCGATGCAGTACGGAGTGCACGCAGCGCACAAAGAAAGGCCAGCCGGCCCACAAGACGACGGGTGTACTCAAAACGAGCTCGACGATACTTTGATTTGGCATTCCTTCTGGGAACACCATGTGACCGAACATTGCCAACACGAAAACCGCGAGGGAAAGCGGCAGCGTCCACCAGAACCGGTGTCGGAAATCGACGAGCTCTGGATTCTCCTCGTCGTCAAGCGAAGGCATCACTGGTTCCAGCGCCATCCCGCATATCGGACAACTGCCTGGCTCGGTTTTTCGAATCTCCGGGTGCATGGGGCAGGTGTATATCGTCCCCTCCTGAGCAACTGCTGGCTCCGGTGCTTTAATCTTGTCCAGGTATGACTGTGGATTTGAACGAAATTTCGCCATGCAGCCAAGGCTGCAGAAAAAATAGTCCTGGCCTTCATGCGCAATTTTTTTGGCTTGGTCGGCGCCCACCTTCATACCGCAGACGGGGTCGGTGAATGGTTTGTCCTGGCTTACTGCCGAGTCTGGGACATGCACATGCGCAGCGTCGCTATCGTGATAGTGATCGTGCGCTGCGCGAGATTGAATATCCATTCTGTTCCCCTTATATTGCTTGAACCATACACTGAAGGAGGAATGGACCTCGCCGCGTTGAATACTGGTCGATTGTTTGGTTCGGGCAAAGCATTTACTGCCGGGGTTTCTGCTGCAGATCGCCCCGAGCGCAATGAAGAGATTGAGCGGCTGTCGGTTCAGTCATGACCTTGCCATCCAGGGGGAATGCAGAACATGCGTTTCCCGTCGTGCACCCCGGTGTTCGTACTTGATGCCGGGTCAAGCGGTTACATTGCGAAAACGGCTTTAGTTCATAACGCCATTCTCTTCTTCATCAATGCCGGGATAAACGATGGCGTACGTTGCCGATACTGGTCGTACTCATTGCCGAAAGCCGCTGACATACTACGTTCCTCCGACTTTGCCAGTCGGGCATACACCCATGCCAAAATGGGGAACATTGCCAACGTAATCAACGTTGGCCACTGCAGTAAGAACCCGAACATGATCAGGACAAAAGCCACGTATTGTGGATGTCTTATACGGGCGTAGAGCCCTGTCGTCGCCAGGCGACGGTGACGCTGTGCGTCATACAGCACACCCCAAGCAGACGAGAGCATGGTGAAGCCGCCGAAGATGAAGATGTAGCTGAGGATGTGGAACGGACCAAAATGCGGATTTACCTTCCATCCAAACATCACTTCCAGCAGGTGGCCTGCATCATGGGTCAGGAAATCGACGCCGGGAAAATGCGTTGACAACCAAGGCAGCAACAGATAAATCGTTAGCGGAAAGCCATACATTTCCGTAAATAACGCGACAACGAAGCCGGAGAATACGCCAAGCGAGCGCCAGTCGTGCGCGGTTTGCGGCTTGGTAAAACTGAACGCAAAAATAATAAACACAAGCGAATTCAAAATAACCAACGACCACAGTCCGTAAGCTGATGACTCGTGATTCATGATTTATCTCCCGGATTTGCCGGCGCTGCGCTCGTGACGCCAGTCTCCGGAGCGATCTGACCAGTGTCCTGATGCGCGTGATGCCCACGGTGCCCATGATGAAAAAAATGCATGAGTGGGCAAGCAAGAATCAGGAGGTAAGGAAGTATTCCCAGGAAATGTGCGCGGTGTTCGGATAGAAGAAAAAATGCGGCGACAGCGAGGAAGCCAAGAAAAACCCATTTGCTACGATTTTTCTGCGACTCGACCGAACGAGCTTGTGGTGCGTTATTCATCGCTGCCTCCTTTGCTTCACTGGCGCTGAACACGCGATTGCCCAGCAACCTGGGCGGGGCGTCGAACAAGACGCCCGCTGTCATCACTTACATTGTTCCATCATCGCCATATGTTTTTTCATCATTTCGGGCGACATCGATTTCATGCGCTCGTTCATCATTGCCTTTTGTTCGTCCGGTGTTTTCCCGGTCATCATTTTCTTGTGCATGTCGCACATCGCCTTCATATCTTTCATGTCCATCATTGCCATCTGGTCGCCCGGCGCGCCGTGCGACATCATTCCTGCGTGCTGCGCGTTCGAGGTGTCCGAGTGCAGTCCGCTTTGCGCCGTATCCTGACTTGTGGCGCAGCCCGCCATAGCCATAGCCGCAAAAATAGCGGCGAACCAAGTTGCAAATTTAAATTTTGATTTCATCGAAAACTCCTGTCTGGGGCGCTGAAACGTCAGCAAACTGTTTCTACGAATAATACTTTTTGAATCGAGTAGAGGTTCCTCTTACTTCATACTAGTCTTTGAGACACGCAATTTTTTTGACGCACATCAAAATCATCCGGAAACAAGCGGTTATTAGGGGGCGGACGTCTTGACGGCGGGAATTACAGAACCTCCGGCAAAAGGTCGCAACGGTACAGGAACCAGTGCATCCAAGTGCAATACTCGTGCCGGGAAGGCGTTGTGGCAGCACGTATATGGCAACGAAGAGAAGCAGGCAGCCGCTTCCCGCAATGAATCCGCCCAGGACAAAAAAACCTTGTCCAACCACGAAGCCAGAAGCGGCATGTACATTGCAATTTGCCCGGCGCTTACATGCATGTAGCGTCGATCCTCAGGTAATAGCGGAGGCCGTACGAAAATAAAATATCCTCCCAAGCCGATCAGCCAGATTGCACACGCGATGAAGGTTAGGACCGACAGCCGCAGCAGGTTACTGGTTCTGCTCATAGCGAACCCTTTCAACATCCTGCGAGGTGGCGGCGGTTGATTCTTGCTGTGCCTGACATGTTCAACGCTCGAGTGGTTGGCTCACCGCTTCGATATTGAGCGCCACAATGATCTGATTGGCGACCTTGCACACTTGGCCGGCGCCCGCTTCACCAACATGGCTGATGTTCTTGCCCATTAGCTGAAGATAGGGGAGGGCGCGCTCGAAGGCCGCCTGGTGGCCCCCTGCCATCAGGTTTGCCGATAGTAGGTTGTGCGTGCAAGTTCGGGGCGCAAGCGCGCTGTCAGCGATTTTTCAAATCGAAGCGCATCCATGCCATCCTCGTAATAGCCAGCATGCTCACTAAATACCGCATAGCCATGGCGAAGAAAAAGCTGTTGGGAAGCCAAGTTGTCCTTGCGGATCTCAAGGCGCATTGCAACGCAGTTGTGAGAAAGGGCGAGTTCTTCGGCCGCTCGCAACAGTCCTGACGCCACCCCTTTGCCAAGCCAGCCGGGCGCGGTGGCGATCGAATACACCCGCGCCAGGGACACGTCGGCGCGAAAGAGCAGGGTAATGTAACCGCGGGCCTGATCCGCCGTATGGTCGATCAGGGTGACAGAGTTACCCTCGGTAATAAGGTGGCGAAAGCTGCGCCGGCTGAGTCGGTCGGAATTAAAACAGGCTTCTTCAAGGGATACCAGTGCCGGAATATCCTCCGCAAGTGCCTCGCGAACATGACCCGTTGCAGATGTTCGTTCAATTTGTGTATGGCTGCCATTGGCACATTGTTGATCGACAACGCTCATCGTTCACCGTTCCTTTTCTTTTCTCTATCGCTGCGGCAATCGTACACACTGCGATATAAAAACGTTGTCAAGAACACGGCTAAAAGCGCGTAAACAAAACGTAAACGTTCAGCGCATAGGGCTAAGTTTTTACGCGGCGTTTACAAGACTCGATGTGTTTTTTAGAAAATATTTACGCTTTGTTTGTTACGCTCCTTCCAGTCAATCACGTATTACTGGCGGAGGCCTCATGAAGTCATTTGCTACGTTTTTTCCACAAGCTCGGCGCGCACCTGCACCAATGGCCTGTTCGTTCGATACCTGCACCATTCGCATGACGGTTGACGCGGCTTCAATCACCACGCTGCGTCAACTGGCCATGCGCGTGTGCGGCGAGGCCCTTGAATTCATGCGCATCGCAATCTGTGCCGGCGGGACCCGAATCCAGGTCTGGCTTTGCGTCAGGCTGCCATTTGCCACGCTGCTTAGCGAAACGATCATGCGCCAGCTACCAGGGGCCGAGTTCAGGACAAATCCAAAGCAGCCTGAAGCCGCTGCATGATCGTCGCCATTGCCAGTCTTGAAGGCCACTACAAGACGCACTTGAGTGCAAACCTGGCCGTACTGCGCGCCCGCAGTGGCCGCAAGATCTGCTTAATCGATACTGATCCGAAGGAATGCGCATATAGCTGGGGTTGCGATCGCAGCATCGCTGCGCAAGCGCCATCGGTCATGGCTCGGACACTGTCGGGCCCCATGCTTTCGCGAGAAATAGAGAATCTAGGCCCGTCATATGGGGACCTCCTCATCAATACCGGGCGCTATGACCGGCACGAGACGCTAATCGGCATTGATCGCTGCCCGCATCGTGATTGTGCCGGTGACCGTCGACCAAGTGGACATCGATTTGCCCTACGCCCTGGTGGCGCGCCTGAACTCGGCGCGCATGTCCAACCCGGCGCTCAAGGTTATCTTTGTCCTTGTGACCGACAGCTCCACTCCTTCGCTTCAACAATTGGCCGCTGTGAGGTTGTATGTGACGCAAGTAATGTCAGCAACCCTGGCCCATACGGTGCTGCATGTACATGACACTTACGACTACGGGCTCGGTCGCTGCGTATGCGATGCCGAGATCTGCGATCCCGGAGCGGCAGCCGAGCTCAATTCCCTGTACCACGAAGTATATGTCCACTAAGCAATGCGTCCCCATCTTTGAACCACTCTATAGAAAGACTGAATATGAAATTTACGATCCTCGTTGCAGCTTTGATGACCACCTTCGCTGCCGGCAACGCCTGCGCCGATGAGGCCAAGGCTCCGACCGACCTGAGCTTCAACGCTGCACTCACCAGCGACTATCGCTATCGCGGGATCTCGCAGACGCGCTTGAAACCTGCGCTGCAGGGCGGTGCCGATTTTGTCCACAACGCTTCCGGGATCTATGTGGGTGCCTGGGCCTCCACAATCAAATGGACAAAAGATGCCGGCGGTGATGGCGATATCGAGATTGACCTGTACGCAGGCAAGCGCGGCGAACTGTCGGCCGGCCTTGGCTATGACGTTGGCGTACTCACCTACGTCTACCCTTCGAACAAGCTGGCCAACGTGCTCGGCTTCGCCAGCGCCAATACCACGGAAGTGTATGGGCAATTGTCATATGGTCCCGCTCTGATCAAGTATTCGCATGCAGTGACCAATTTGTTCGGTTTCGTCGACAGCAAAAATAGTGGCTACCTCGATCTTGCTGCCAACCTGGATGCAGGCAACGCGCTGATCGTCAATCTCCATGCGGGACACCAGCGCGTGGCGCATAACAGCGCCGCCAGCTACACGGACTGGAAAGTGGGCGTGACACGCGACTTCGGCGTAGTTACCGGCGCACTCGCCTTTATCGGCACCAATGCAGGCAAGGTGGCCTACGCGTCACCCGCCAATGGGAAGTTTCTGGGTAAATCGGCGTTGGTGCTCACCGTGAGTAAAACATTCTGATTTTTACAGTTTGTTTACGGCTTACGTTTAAGTCTTTATAAAATTTTTATGCGGCAAGCGCTACGCTTGCCGTATCAAAAACCAGAACTGCAAGAGGGATCATATGGATGCAATGTACATCGGCGCACTGGTGCTGTTTTTCGCACTAACGTGGGCGTTCGCGGTCGGCTGCGATAAGTTGGGAGGCAAATGATGGAGATCTGGCAAATTGGAGCATTCGTCGCCGTCGGCCTGTTGGGCTACCTGGTCCATGCACTGCTCAAGGCGGAGGAACTGTGATGACGATGCAATCCCTGGTGCTGCTCGGCGCCTTTCTCGCAGTGTTGCTTGTACTTGCCTGGCCATTGGGTCTGGTTCTTGCCCGCGTAGGCGACGGCGGCGCCGTCCCAGGCATGACGTGGATGGGACGGATCGAACGCCTGTTGTACAAGGCGGGGGGCGTCTCGCCCGAGACCGACATGGGCTGGAAATCCTATGCCGTGGCTTTGCTGGTCTTTAATGGCATCGGCGCCCTGTTTGTGTTCGCGCTACAGCGGTTGCAGGGATGGCTGCCGATGAATCCGCAGTCACTGGCCAATATCAGCCCTGACGCATCGTTCAACACTGCAGTCAGTTTCGTGGCCAATACAAACTGGCAAGGGTATAGCGGCGAGCAAACCATGAGCTACCTGACTCAAATGCTCGCGCTTACTGGTCAAAATTTCTTCTCGGCTGCCACCGGCATGGCCGTGGCGTACGCGCTGATCCGCGGTTTCAGTTCCCGCTCGGCCAAGACCATCGGTAATTTCTGGGTCGACATGACGCGCTCAACGCTTTATGTCTTGTTGCCGCTGTCGCTCATCTTTTCCGTTTTCCTGATGGGACAGGGCGTCATCCAGAATTTCTCGGCATATCAGGAAGTCCAGCTGATTGAACCGGTCGCCTACTCAATTCCGAAAGCTAGCCCGGATGGCCAGCCGCTCAAGGATGCGCAAGGCGCGCCAGTCATGCAGAGCGTCGCCGCAACTACGCAAACCATTGCCATGGGACCGGTGGCATCGCAAGAAGCGATCAAGCTGCTCGGCACCAACGGGGGTGGGTTCTTCAATGCCAATTCCGCCCACCCCTACGAAAACCCGACGCCGCTGTCCAATTTCGTGCAGATGCTCGCTATCTTCCTTATTCCCGCTGGACTATGTTTTGCGTTTGGACGGTTGGTAGGTGACCAACGTCAAGGCGTCGCTGTGCTGGCCGCAATGAGCTTGATTTTCGTCGCGGCCACCCTGGTGGTGATGGGTGCCGAACAGGTCGCCCACCCGCAACTGGCGGCGCTTGGACTAGACCAGAGTGCCAGCGCTCTCCAGGCGGGGGGCAATATGGAAGGCAAGGAAACACGCTTCGGTATTTCTGCGTCTACCCTGTTCGCCGCCGTGACTACGGCAGCGTCGTGCGGCGCGGTCAACGCTATGCATGATTCGTTTTCGCCGCTGGGCGGTGCAGTGCCAATGCTGTTGATGCAGCTAGGCGAAGTCGTGTTCGGCGGCGTCGGCTCTGGCCTGTACGGCATGCTGGTGTTCGCGATCCTGGCCGTGTTCATCGCCGGCCTGATGATCGGCCGCACCCCCGAATACCTGGGCAAGAAGATCCAGAGCTACGAAATGAAAATGACCTCGATCGCGATTCTGATCACACCAGTACTGGTGCTGGGCGGGACTGCCGTTGCCGTCATGCTCGATGTTGGCCGGGCAGGCATCGCCAATCCAGGTGCGCATGGCTTCTCGGAGATCCTGTATGCCTTCAGCTCTGCGGCGAACAACAACGGCAGCGCGTTTGCCGGCTTGTCGGCCAATACGCCTTTCTACAACACTATGCTGGCCATCGCCATGTGGTTCGGGCGTTTCGCGGTCATTGTGCCGATCCTGGCAATTGCCGGCGCGCTTGCTGCCAAACCGCGCCTGGAGGCCAATCCGGGCACCATGCCCACCCACGGCCCGATCTTTGTCGGCTTGCTGGTTGGCGTGGTACTGCTCGTTGGCGTGCTGAACTACGTTCCTGCCCTGGCCCTCGGCCCGGTAGTTGAACACCTGC
This sequence comes from Massilia sp. TWR1-2-2, assembly GCF_049897565.1. Classification (NCBI taxonomy): domain Bacteria; kingdom Pseudomonadati; phylum Pseudomonadota; class Betaproteobacteria; order Burkholderiales; family Oxalobacteraceae; genus Massilia; species Massilia sp. TWR1-2-2. The sequence goes on from NZ_JAFCWM010000028.1 coordinate 42,052, forward strand.
AGCTCTATACCAAGTAACGATCAAAGGCCACGGAGTCCACGATGTCTCAAGTAAAAACGCTACCGCCGGTAGCAAATGCAACAAGTTCACGCAAGTCGCTGACCCTGTTCGATGCCAGCCTCATCTGGCCCGCGATGGGTGACGCTTTTATGAAGCTCGGCCCACGCACCCAGGCCCGCAGCCCAGTCATGTTTGTCGTCTATGTCGGCAGCATCCTGACGACGCTGATGTATTTCCGGGCGCTGAGCAACGCAGCCGAAAGCGCCACCAGTGGCTTTATCCTCGCCGTGTCGGTGTGGCTGTGGTTCACGGTGCTGTTCGCCAACTTCGCAGAGGCGCTCGCTGAAGGGCGCAGCAAGGCCCAGGCAGCATCACTGCGCGGCCTGAAGCAAACCGTCATGGCCAAGAAACTGGCCACGCCAAAACACGGCACCACATGGTTGCCAGTGCCTGGCGCAGACCTGCGTAAAGGTCACACTATCCTGGTCGAAGCGGGCGATGTCATCCCGATCGATGGTGAAGTCATTGAAGGGGTGGCCTCGGTCGACGAGAGCGCCATTACTGGTGAATCGGCTCCCGTTATTCGCGAGTCGGGCGGCGATTTTTCGGCTGTCACTGGTGGCACGCGGGTTCTGTCCGACTGGCTGGTGGTGCGCGTTTCGGTCAATCCTGGCGAAACCTTCCTCGACCGCATGATCTCGATGGTGGAAGGCGCTAAGCGCCAGAAGACACCCAATGAGATTGCCCTGACGATCTTGCTGGTAGCGCTGACCATCGTATTCCTGGTCGTCACGGTGACCTTGTTGCCATTTTCGATGTTCGGCGTGGCAGCTGCCGGCGCCGGCTCGCCAGTGAGCGTCACAGTGCTGATCGCCCTGTTGGTTTGTCTGATTCCGACGACCATTGGCGCGCTGCTGTCGTCAATCGGCGTCGCAGGCATGAGCCGCATGATGGGCGCCAACGTGATCGCCACGTCAGGACGTGCCGTTGAGGCAGCTGGTGACGTGGACGTTCTCCTGCTCGACAAGACTGGCACCATTACACTTGGCAACCGTCAGGCCGCCGGATTCTTTCCGGCGCCTGGCGTCACTGAGCAGCAATTGGCGGATGTGGCGCAACTCGCTTCGATGGCAGATGAAACGCCCGAGGGGCGCTCCATAGTGGTGCTTGCGAAGCAAAAATTCAACATCCGCGAGCGCGAAATGGGTAGCCTGCATGCGGTGTTCATTCCGTTTAGCGCGAACACCCGCATGAGCGGCGTCGATATCGGAGAGCGTCAGGTGCGCAAGGGCGCAGCTGACTCGGTCCGGAAGCATGTGGAAGCGCTGGGGATGCCGTATCCTGCCGAGATGGCGCGCCTGGTCGATGACGTGTCGCGCCGCGGCAGCACGCCGCTGGTAGTGGTCGATGCCGGCCGCGTGATGGGTGTGGTTGAGCTGAAAGATATCGTCAAGGGCGGTATCAAGGAGCGCTTTGCCGAGTTGCGCCGCATGGGGATCAAAACGGTCATGATCACCGGTGACAACAAGCTGACGGCTGCCGCTATCGCGGCTGAAGCTGGAGTTGATGATTTCCTGGCCGAAGCGACGCCTGAAGACAAGCTCAAGCTTATCCGTGATTACCAGTCGCAGGGCAGGCTTGTCGCCATGACCGGCGATGGCACCAACGACGCGCCCGCGCTGGCTCAGGCCGATGTTGCGGTCGCCATGAATTCCGGTACCCAGGCCGCCAAGGAGGCCGGCAACATGGTCGATCTGGACTCGAATCCAACCAAGCTGCTCGAGATCGTCGAAATCGGTAAGCAGATGTTGATGACACGCGGCTCGCTGACCACGTTCTCGATCGCCAACGACATCGCCAAGTACTTTGCGATTATTCCGGCGGCGTTTGTCGGCACTTATCCGCAGCTGAAGGCGCTCGATGTGATGCAGTTGACCAGTCCTGACTCGGCAATCATGTCGGCCGTCATTTTCAACGCCCTGATCATCATCGTGCTCATTCCCCTGGCATTGAAGGGTGTGCAATACCGTGCCATTGGCGCTGCGGCACTGTTGCGCAGAAATATCCTGATCTATGGCGTAGGCGGCATCATCCTGCCGTTCATCGGCATCAAGCTGATCGACATGCTGTTGTCGGCCCTTAACCTCGTATAAAGGAATATGTCATGAAATCCACTCTGCGTCCCGCCCTGGTTCTGTTTGGCGCGCTCACGTTGGTCGTCGGTGTCCTTTATCCGCTGGCAGTGACCGGCATCGGACAGATCGCTTTCGCCGATAATGCGTCGGGCAGCCTAGTTGTGCGCGACGGCAAGACGGTGGGCTCGACCCTGATCGGTCAATCCTTCTCGTCGCCTGGCTACTTCTGGGGCCGGCCTTCGGCAACTGGACCAATGGCCAACAACGCCAGCGGCAGTTCTGGTTCGAACCAGGGACCATTAAACCCTGCGCTTGTCGACGCGGTAAAGGGCCGGATTGCCGCCCTGCGCGAGGCCGATCCGGGCAATACGAGCCTGGTGCCGGTGGACCTAGTAACCGCATCGGCCAGCGGACTCGATCCAGAAATCAGCGTCGCCGCTGCGCGCTATCAGGTCGGACGGGTTGCGGCTGCGCGCAAACTGCCGCGTGATCGTGTCGAGGCACTGGTATCGGATCATACTGTAGGGCAAACGCTCGGGTTTTTCGGGGAAGCACGGGTTAATGTGCTCAAACTGAATTTGGCGATGGATGCCGCGCCGGTGGCTAAGCACTGACGACCATGGAGAAACATGCTGATGTCCCCGAATGACTGCCAACGCCCCGATCCTGATGAGCTCTTGGCTCAAGTGCAGAGTCAGGAACGAAAGGACGCCCGCGGGCGCTTGCGCATCTACTTCGGGGCGTCGGCAGGGGTGGGCAAGACGTTTGCAATGCTCGCTGCCGCGCGCAAGCTGCAAGCCGAGGGTCGTGCCCCCCTGATCGGCGTGATCGAGACACATGGACGGGCCGAAACTGCCGCTCTGCTCGAAGGGCTGGAGCTACTGCCGCCTAAAATGCTCAGCTATCGAGGGAAGTCGCTCGGTGAATTCGACCTCGACGCTGCGCTTGTGAGACGCCCCGGGCTCATCCTGATGGATGAGCTTGCGCATTCGAATGCGCCGGGCTCGCGGCATCCGAAACGCTGGCAGGATGTCGAAGAATTGCTCAATGCCGGCATTGACGTGTATAGCACCGTCAATGTCCAACATCTGGAAAGTCTGAACGACGTGGTCGGCGGGATTACCGGAATCCGGGTCGCTGAAACGGTTCCCGACACCGTATTTGATGCCGCTGATGAAGTGGTGCTAGTCGATTTACCTGCCGACGAACTGCTGGCGCGACTAAAAAGTGGGAGGGTGTACCAGGCGCCGCAGGCAGAGCGGGCATCCAGGAACTTCTTCCGTAAGGGTAACCTGATCGCACTTCGCGAACTGGCCTTGCGCCGCACCGCCGACCGGGTTGAGGACGATGTACGCGCCTACCGGGTGGAAAAATCGATCGACACGGTATGGAAAACCGCTGGAGCCCTGCTGGCCTGTGTGGGGCCCAGGCCGGGCAATGAACATGTGGTGCGCAGCACCGCGCGCCTCGCAGGGCAGCTCGGCGCCGATTGGCATGCGGTGTATGTCGAAACTCCCGAGCTTCAGCGTTTGCCTGCCGAACGGCGCGAAGGCACGCTGCTCACGTTAAAGCTGGCCAACGAACTTGGCGCCACAACTGCAGTATTAGCTGGGAGCGATATCGCTGCCGCCGTCGTCGAATACGCGCGTGAACATAACTTGTCCAAGATAGTTATGGCGCGCGGGCATAAAACATGGCCTTGGCGAACGCCACACTTCCGGCGCATCACGGCGATGGCGCCTGATATTGACCTGATTGAAATCGGCGACGCCGCCCATGCGGTTGCGGAAGCATCTACGCAGGGGACAGTAGCGCAAGCTTTCGTCGGAGGCAAGCGCAAGTGGATTTCGTATTCTATTGCTGCGGCCAGCAGTCTGGGCACCGCACTGCTCGCCACGCCACTGCTTCCCTATCTAGACCTGGCCAACATTGCCATGCTGTTCCTGCTGGTGGTCGTCCTGATTGCCGTACGCTTCGGTCGTGGTGCCTCGGTCGTTGCGACCTGCGTTGGTGTTGCATGTTTCGATTTCTTCTTCGTCCCGCCGCGCTTCTCGTTCGCTGTGTCCGATCTGCAGTACCTGATCACGTTTGGCGTTATGCTTGCGGTCGGTTTAGTCACCGGCCACCTGACTGCAGGGCTTCGATTCCAGGCCCACGTTTCAGCCCATCGTGAAAGGCGTTCGCGGGCTCTTTACGAATTTGCTCGAGAGCTGTCCGGCGCTCTACAAACCGAACAGATTTTTGACGCAACTCGCGACTTCATTCAGCGCACCTTCCGCGCCAAGGCGATTCTTCTCGTCCCCGGCCTGGACGACAGGTTGCAGGCGCCTGCGCCGGCCGATGGAGCAGGAATCCCGGACCTGGGGATTGCGCAATGGTCCTATGATCATGCCGAAAGTGCTGGCCTGGGCACAGACACATTGCCCGCCAGCCCACTGTTCTACCTGCCGCTGGTGGCTCCGATGCGGACCCGAGGCGTGCTGGCCATCGAGCCGGAACAGCAACGCTGGATCCTAATTCCGGAGCAACGCAAACAGCTCGACACCTTCGCGGCCTTGGCCGCGATCGCGCTTGAGCGCGTACATTACATCGAAGTTGCACAAGGCGCGCTGGTCAGCATGGAGACGGAACGCCTTCGCAATTCCTTGCTGGCCGCGCTGTCGCATGACTTGCGTACACCTTTGACATTGCTGGTCGGCTTGTCCGAATCACTAACCCGCTCGAAACCATTGCTACCGGATGCGCAATTGGAGATGGCGCAAGGGCTGCACAGCGAGGCGCTGCGCATGAGTGCGCTAGTCGCCAATTTGTTGGATATGGCGCGCCTGCAAAGCGGCGAGGTAAAGCTGAACTTGGAATGGCAAGTGCTAGAAGAGGCGGTAGGCACGGCATTGCGTTTGACTTCATCGTCGCTTTGCAACCATCTCGTGACAACGAATATTCCCGCGGATTTTCCCCTGATACGATTTGACGCTGTCTTGCTGGAGCGGGTCCTGTGTAACCTGCTTGAAAATGCTGCAAAGTATACGGTATCTGGATCTAGAATCGACATCTCCGCCGCTCTTGTTGGCACTTTGGCGACGCTGACAGTCGCCGACAACGGCCCAGGTGTTGCACCTGGGCGGGAAGAAGAAATGTTCGAGAAATTTACGCGCGGCGAGCGCGAGGCGGCGCGGAGCGGAGTTGGGCTGGGCCTGGCGATTTGTCGCGCCATCGTCGAGGCACATGGGGGCCAGATTGGTTACGCCAGATCGGATCTTGGCGGCGCCGCATTCATCATCACTTTGCCGTTGGGTCAGCCACCATCAACCCCAGAACTGGAAATGGACATACGGAACACGCTATGAACGGAATTGCCCCACTTGCGCTCTTGGTAGAAGACGAACCGCAAATTCGCCGCTTTGTACGTGCAGCCCTGGAGGAGGAGGGGTGGCATGTCCACGAAGCCGCTACCGTCCAGCGGGGTCTTAGCGACGCGGGCACGCGCAGTCCGGATCTGATCATTCTCGATTTGGGCCTGCCTGATGGTGATGGAATTGATTTTATTGGCGATATTCGAAAATGGTCGAGTGTCCCTGTCATTGTTCTCTCAGCGCGAACCGGCGAGGCCGACAAAATCACTGCGCTCGATGCGGGTGCGGACGACTATTTGACCAAGCCGTTTAGTGTTGGGGAATTGCAGGCCAGGGTCCGTGCGACGATCCGGCGTCAACGGCAGCCAGAAATTGATAATGCCGGCCAAGTCAAATTTGGTGATGTTACCGTCGACCTCAAAGATAGACGTGTCTCAAAGGGCGGCGTCGGTGTGCATCTGACGCCAACTGAGTATCGTTTGCTCGCCATGATGGTGGCAAGTGCCGGCCGGGTACTAACCAATCCCCAATTACTCCGCTCTGTATGGGGGCCTTCACACGCCGAAGATGGACATTATTTGCGGATCTACATGGGTCACTTGCGCCACAAGCTTGAGGACGATCCGGCCCAACCGCAGTACCTACTTACGGAAACGGGAGTGGGATATAGGCTTCTGACCGTTCCGGCCTAGCACCTGAAGAACGATATCGCGGAACGTGCCGCCCGATAGCCCGTCGGCCCTGCCATGGAGGCGGGAAGCCGATGTTCCGGACGCCGTTTACGGAAACCTCACGGGAACGGCCTCATTTTTTACAAATTCTTTACGCGGAGATTAGTACACTAATTGCCTCAGTTTACAGGTGCTGAGTCGTCGAATCCAGCGTGCCCCGTGAGATGGCGGTGGAGTGTACACCTGAGGCCAACTATCCCCGTACATGAAAGATCAACGGCATAGCAGTTCCTATCGTCGGTGTGTTCGAAAAATCCCGCGTAAGAAAGCGGGACTATCTGACGCGCAGAACACCACCTTTCATACAATTTTTTGGGTTGCACTTATCGCGACGATAATTGCGGTCGTCTACGTCATTGTGAAAACAATCTTCGCTGAAGGCGTCGTATGAAATCTCATCGGACCGCGCCGTTGGTGCTTTCAAGCGAGCGGCTAAGATTACGCCTGGTCGAGGAACGTGATGCGCGCGCCCTGTTCGGCCGTAGGCAAACTGCAAAACAGTCCTACGAGCAGTCAACCAACCGTCCAATAAATTATGCAACCATTACGTACCAAGTTACCGTGCCCAACGATTGCGCACTTTGCAGCTCACCTCGATGAGGACTCGCAACAGCCCCCCCGCCATCCCACGCTCGGCATCGCTTCGATCACGCACTGAAACTCCTCGCCTAATCATTGTTCTTGAGCAACTAAAGGATTGGCCCGATACGACGACACCATACAAGGGCGTCATAGCAGCTCAATTGCTGAGTTCTCCGGACGATTACGCTGCCGCAGGAACGACCGTGATCAATCTGTGCCGCAGCTACAAGTATTTATCAGTCGGCTACTATTGTTCGCTCGTGGCCGAGGCAAGGGGTTTATAAACGCATATCGAATTGGCTGAATTCGCCACAAGAGCGACAACGCAAAAAGCCCATGAAAGTGACTTCATGGGCTTCGTACTGATGGCGGTGAGAGGGGCGCCAGCAGCGCCCCCCATGGTGGCACTCAGGCCACGCGGATCAGCTTCTTGTTGACAAACTCCTGGATGCCGGCGGCCGATAATTCCCGTCCGTAACCGGAATTCTTGACGCCGCCGAACGGCAGTTCGGGTGACGACACCGCGGCGCTGTTGATGAACACCATGCCGGTGTCGATGCGGCGGGCGATGCGCTTGCCGCGCTCGATGTCGGCGGTAAACACCGAGCCGCCCAGCCCGAACGGTGAATCGTTGGCCAGCGCCACTGCGGCGTCGTCATCGGCGACGCGAAAGAACAGCGCCACCGGGCCGAAAAACTCTTCCTTATAGGCCGGATTGGCGGCGTCGATATCGGCCAGGATAGTCGGCTGCATGAAGGCACCGGCGCCGTCGATGCGGCCACCGCCCATGACCAGACGGGCGCCCGCGGCAACCGACCGTTCAACCTGCTCGAGCAGGGTGTCGAGCGCGCGTGCCGACGACAGCGGGGCCAGGGTGGTGCCGGCGTCGAGCGGATCGCCGGCGCTGAAATTGCCCAGTGCCTGCTGGAACTTGTCGAGGAATCGGTCGGCCATCGATTCGACGACGATGAACCGTTTCGAGGCGGTGCAGGCCTGGCCGGCGTTGCCCATGCGGCCGGACACGGCGTGCTTGACCGCCTTGTCGAGGTCGGCATCGTCGAGCACGATGAAGGCGTCGCTGCCGCCCAGTTCGAGCGTGGTCTTCTTCAGGTTCTGACCGGCGCGCGCGGCGACGACCGCGCCGGCCGCTTCACTGCCGGTGAGGGCGACGCCGCGGATGCGCGGGTCGTCGATCAGCTGGGCGATCTGGTCTTTGGAGATGAACAGGTTGGTGTAGGCGCCGGCCGGCGCGCCGGCGTCGTGCAGCAGCTGTTCGAACGCCAGCGCGCACTGCGGCACGTTGGAGGCGTGCTTGACCATCACCACATTGCCGGCCATCAGGTTCGGCGCGGCGAAGCGGGCGATCTGGTAATACGGGTAATTCCACGGCTCGACGCCGAGCAGCACGCCCACCGGGCTGCTTTCGACGATCGTGTCGGCGGCGCGCGAGGCCAGTGTTTCCGGCGCCAGGAACGCTTCCGCATTGTCGGCGTAGTAGTCGAGGATGGCCGCGCTGAGCGCCACTTCGCCGGCGCTTTGTGCCAGCAGTTTGCCCATCTCGAGGGTGGCCAGCCTGGCCAGCTCGCCGGCGCGCTCACGCATCAGCGCGGCGGCGCGCTTGAGCACCACGGCGCGCCCGGCGTAGCTGCGCTCGCGCCAGTCGCGTTCGAAGCAGTCGGCGGCGCCTTGCAGCCTGGTCTCGAGCGCGGCGGCATCGTGGTCGTCGAAGGTGGCGAGAATCTTGCCGTCATAGGGATTGGTGCTTTGGTAGGCCATGTTAATTCCTTTTCGTGTTGTTGTCAGTTGGGTTCAGGCGTCGCCGACGCGGATCACCAGCTTACCGAAGTTCTTGCCCTCGAGTAGGCCGATGAACGCTTGCGGTGCGTTCTGCAGGCCGTCGACGATGTCCTCGCGGAACTTGATCTTGCCTTCTGCGACCCACGCGCTCATCTGTGCGAAAAATTCGCCGTTGCGGTCGCCATAGTCGTCGAAAATGATGAAGCCCTGCATCTTGATGCGTTTGGTGAGCACGGTGCGCGTCAGCAAGCGCAAGCGGTCCGGTCCCGGCGGCAGTTCGGTGGCGTTGTAGTCGGCGATCATGCCGCAAACCGGCACGCGGGCGCGGGCGTTGAGCAGCGGCAGCACCGCGTCGAACACGGCGCCGCCGACGTTTTCAAAATACACGTCGATGCCCTCGTCGCAGGCGGCGGCCAGCTGCTGCGCGAAGTCGGCGCTGCGGTGGTCGATGCAAGCGTCGAATCCAAGTTCCTCGACCACGTAGCGGCACTTTTCGGCGCCGCCGGCGATGCCGACCACGCGGCAGCCCTTGATCTTGGCGACCTGGCCGACCACGCTGCCGACCGCCCCGCTGGCCGCCGCCACCACCACCGTTTCACCCGGCTTGGGCTGGCCGATGTCGAGCAGGCCCATGTAGGCGGTGAAGCCGGGCATGCCGAGCACACCGAGCGCGCTCGACGGCTGTGCCAGGCCGGCCAGCTTTTGTAACCCGGCGCCGTCGGCGACCGCATAGTCCTGCCAGCCGCTGAAGGCGAGCACCAGTTCGCCCACGGCGAAGCCGGGATGTCGGGACGCTTCGACCCGGCAGACGGTGGCGCCGACCATCGGCGCGCCGAGCGCCACCGGGGCGGCGTAGGAGGGCGCATCGCTCATCCGGCCGCGCATGTACGGGTCGAGCGACAGGTACAGGGTGCGCAGCAGCACTTGCCCTTCCTGCGGCGCCGGTACGGCACTCTGCTGGAGGCGGAAATCGGCCGCGGTCGGCGCGCCATGCGGGCGGCGGGCGAGGACGATGGAACGGTTGATGGTCTCGGTCATGGCAGCTATTTCCTCGTTGAAGTCAATCATGGAAGATCCGGTCGCTTATAGCGCCGCTTCGAGGATGCGGCGGCTGGTGGCCAAGTCGATGTTCTTGTGCTCGCCAAGCGCCGTCATGCCGTGCGCGCCGAGCTGGTCGATGACAGCCTCGACCGCCGCCTGGCCCAGCTGGTAGCCGGACAGGCGCGTCGGGATGCCGAGCGACTCGAAAAAGGCGCGCGTGGCGGCGATGGTGGCGTCGATGCGCTGCGCTTCGCTGCCGCTGTCGATGCCCCAGACACGCTGGCCGTATTGCAGCAGCTTCTCGCGTTTGCCGGCGCGCTGCACATCGAGCAGCGCCGGCAGCACCACCGCCAGCGTACGCGCGTGGTCGATGTCGTACAAGGCCGTCAGTTCATGGCCGATCATGTGGGTGGCCCAATCCTGCGGCACGCCGGCGCCGATCAGCCCGTTCAACGCCAGCGTCGCGGTCCACATCAGGTTGCTGCGGGTGGCGTAGTCCTCGGGCGCGGCCAATGCCTGCGGGGCGATCTCGACCAGCGTTTGCAGCAGGCCCTCGGCGAAACGATCTTGCGCCAGCGCGCCGACCGGGTAGGTCAGGTATTGCTCGACGGTGTGGACGAAGGCGTCGGCGATGCCGTTGGCGACCTGCTTGGCCGGCAAGGTATAGGTGCGGGTCGGGTCGAGCACCGAAAACTGCGGAAACACGTGGGCGCTGCGAAACGCCAGCTTGTCGTGGGTCGCCTTCAGCGTCACCACGGCGCCGTTGTTCATTTCCGAGCCGGTCGCCGGCAAGGTCAGCACGGCGCCGAACGGCAGCGCCGACGACACCTTGGCGCCGCCGCTGAGCATGATTTCCCACGGATCGCCCTGGTACTGGGCGGCGGCGGCGACGAACTTGGTGCCGTCGATGACCGAGCCGCCGCCGACGGCGAGCAGGAAGTCGATGTCGTCGCGGCGGATCTGTTCGACGGCCCGCATCAGGGTCTCGAAACTCGGGTTCGGCTCGATGCCGGTGAACTGGTGGACGCTGCGCTCGCCGAGCGCGGCGCGGACCTGGTCCATGGTGCCGTTCTTTTCGGCGCTGGCGCCGCCGGTAAGGATCAGCACGCGCGCGGTGGGCGGCACCAGGGTCGACAGCCGGGCGATGGTATCGGCGCCAAAGACGATCTTGGTCGGGTTATGAAATTCGAAGTTCAGCATGAAAGATACTCCTGTAATTAGACTGGTCGTCTAGTAAGTGATGCAAAAAAACACACGATGGCGCAACGCCAGGTCGTGCGGCAAAAATTCAGGCAGCGTGGTGCGTTGCCAGGCCGAGCAGGCGCTCGGTGGCGGCGCGGGCGCTGCGCAGTGCGCTTGGATTGCGCCTGAGCTTGGTGAGAAGGGCGGCGCCAAGCCACATCTGATACAAGGTCTGCGCCATGTCGCCCGGCTCGGCCTGCGCCGGCAATGAGCCGTCGGCGCCGCCTTCCCGCAGGCAGGCGGCGATGCGCGCGATGATCAGGTTGGTGCCGTTGAGCAGGGCCAGCCGCATCGCCTCCGACATGTCCGCCACTTCGCCGCTGAGCTTGACGACGAGGCAGGAGCAGGAGGCGCTGTCGTCGCTGCCCGGTTCGATCCAGCTGTCCCAGTAGAGCATCAGGCGCTGCGCCGCCGTGCCTGGCGCGCCGAGCACGGCATCGAGCCGCGCCAGGTAATCGGCGACGTAATCGGCCAGCAGGGCTTCGCCGAATCGTTCCTTCGACGGGAAATAATGATAGAACGAACCTTTCGGCACGCCGGCGGCACCCAGAATTTCGTTGAGGCCGACCGCCGAGTATCCTTTGCCGAGGATGATGGCCATCCCGGTATCGATGATGTGCTGGCGGACGTCAGGTTTTGCGCTTGTCATGCACCAACTATACATGAAATTAGACCGGTCGTCTAAGGCGATGGGCAAGCACGAGGTATAAGGCCCCGTCTATACAACAAACACGATATTATTTCGAGGTGGTATGTTTTTCACCAGCTACACGGAGGGCTGCACTAATTTCCTTTTCATCGCGCCCGACAGGGCGCTGATGTTCGATCCACCAAGGCCGTAGCGGAGTGCGCCGTGCGAGTAATGTTTGTCCATCCGAGATCGATCGCGGCGGCCGTCGTGCTCATTGCTGCGCCAGCCGCGAATGGCGGCACCGCCGTCGACTACGCCGAGGCGCTGCGCCAGCTGAAGGCCAGTTCGGGCGCGATCAACGGCGCCGGCCTCGACTTCCAGGCCAGGACGCTGCAGGCCGAGGCGCTGCGCCGCATCGACGGCCCCGACCTGCGCCTGTCCGGCTTTGCCGGCCGCGTCTCGACCACACTGAGCGTCGACACCAGCAACCTGGCGCAGGCGGGCAACCCGGTGCTCGACCTGCTGCCGCCGCTGCCGGGCCTGAACTTGCCGGAGATCCCGTCGACGCTGAACGTCGACCGCGTGTTCGACGTGCGCTCGCTCGGCGTCAGTTCGGTCTGGCCGCTGTACACCGGCGGACGCCTGCAGGCGGTCAAGGAGATCGCCGCCGGCCGCGCTGACGAGGCGGGCGCGGGCGTGCGCAAGGAAGAGGACGAGGCGGCGACCGTGCTGGCGCAGCGCTATTTCACGGTGCAGCTGGCGCGCCAGGCGTCGCACCTGCGCGCCGGCGCGGCGCGGCTGGCCAAAGAACACCAGGGCGACGCGCTGAAGATGGAACGCGCCGGCCTGATCGCCAGGGTGGACCGGCTGAAGGCCGATGTCGCCGTCGACAACGCCAACCGTGAAGCGTCCAAGGCAGCCAGCGACCTCGAGATCGCGCAGCTGGCCCTGCGCCGCCTGCTCGGCGCGCCGGCCGCCGTCAGCGCCGCCACGCCGCTGTTCGTCCATGACCAGCCGGCCGGTTCGCTGGCCTCGTTCGTCGATGCGGCGATGGCGTCGAACGCGGCGTGGAAGCAGATCGACAGCAAGCGCCGCCAGGCCGCCGGCGCGGTGCAGCTGGCGGGCGGCCAGTTCAGCCCCACCGTCATCGGCATCGCCAACTACAACCTCAACCGCGGCAGCTCGGCGCGCGCGAACTGGCTCGTCGGCGTGTCGCTCAGCGTGCCGCTGATCGACCGCATCGACCGCGCCAAGATGGGCGCCGCCGCGCGCCTCGAGCAGCAGCGCGTCGACGTGGCCGCCGAGCAGGCCGGGCGCGACATCGCGACGCTGGCCGAGAGCCAGTGGCGCGCGATGGAAGACGCCCGCCAGCGCTACCTGGCGATGGGCTCGGCGATCGAACTGGCGCAAGAAACGCGGCGCCTGGCGCAGGTCTCGTTCAAGAACGGCCAGGCCACTTCGACCGACGTCGCCGATGCCTCGCTGAACTTCACCAAGGTCTCGCTCGAGCGCGCCCAGGCCGCCTACGAGTACGTCCTCGCGCTCGCCAGAGTGCTCGCTACCGCGGGCGAGCCGGACCGGCTGGCCGCGCTGGCGCGGACCGCAACGCACACCATCGAGATCACGAAAGACTGAACACATGGCCAAACCCGCTTCCAGGCGCCTGCTCCCGGCTGGCGCCGCCGTCGTCGTCATCGCCCTGCTCGGATCGGGCGCATACCAGGCGTTCCAGCCCACCCGTGATCCGGTCCAGGGCCAGATCGAGGCGCAGGAAGTGAACGTGTCTTCCAAGGTGCCGGGCCGGGTCGGCAAGGTCCACGTGCAACTGGGGCAGACGGTCAAGCGTGGCGACCTGCTGTTCGAGCTCGACAGCCCGGAAGTGCGTGCCAAGGTGGCGCAGGCCGCTGCCGCGCGTGACGCCGCCGGTGCCGCCAACCAGAAAGTGCAGGCCGGCGCGCGGCCGCAGGAAATCGTTGCCGCGCGCGCCAACTGGGAGCGCGCGCAGGCGGGCGCCAAACTGGCCCGCGTGACGTTCCAGCGGGTTCAATCGATGTTTGCGGAGGGCGTGCTCGCCGGCCAGAAACGCGACGAAGCCGAGGCGCAGGCGCGCTCGGCCGATGAACTGGCCACCGCCGCCAGGGCGCAGTACGATCTGGCGCGCCAGGGCGCCCGGACGGAAGACAAGCTGGCCGCCGCAGCGCAGACGCGCCAGGTCGCCGGCGTGGTTGCCGAAACCGACGCCGCGCTGGCCGAGACGCGCATCATGGCGCCCGCTGCGGGCGAAGTGACCAAGCTGGCGATCCAGCCGGGCGAATTGGCGCCGCAGGGCTTTCCCGTCATCACGCTGGTCGACCTGGCCGATGTCTGGGCGGTGGTGGCCGTGCGTGAAGACGAATTCACGCCGTACGCGCTCGGTTCGCTGCACCAGGCCACCATTCCCGCGCTGAAGGCCAGGGCGCAGTTCAAGGCCACCGTGGTGTCGGCGCTGCCGGCGTTTGCCACCTGGCGCGCGGCGCGCCCGGGCGGCACCGACCTGCGCACGTTCGAGATCCGGCTGCGCCCGACCGCGCCGGTGCCGGGTCTGCGGCCGGGGATGACGGTCGTGTTCGATCGCTGAGCGGCAGCGATGACGCGCGCCGCCAACGCCATCTCGTCATCCGTGCGGCGCGAATGGACGCGCCTGCGCGCAGACCCCTGGGACTTCGCCATGCTGACGTCGATCCCGCTCGCGCTGTACCTGCTGACGTGGTGGATATTTTCGGCCGGCGTGGCGCGCGACCTGCCGCTGGTGGTGATCGACCGCGACCATTCGGTGCTCTCGCGCAGCCTGATCCGCATGCTTGACCAGTCGCCGGGCCTGAAGGTCGCGCTCGCCGCCAACAGCGAGACAGAAGCGTTTCACCTGATCCGCGAGCGCCGCGCGTTCGGCATCGTCGCGATCCCCGCCGGCATGCAGAAGACCATGCTGGGCGGCGGCGCTGCCAGTGTACAGTGGGCCTACAACGCGCAGTTCGCGTCGCACACGGGCGCCATGACGCGCGACGTGCGCACGGTGGTGGCGACGCTGTCGGCCGGCATCGAAACGCAAGGGCGCGCCAAGCGCGGCGCCGCGGCGATCGAGGCGCGGCAGCTATACGAGCCGGTGCGTACGCGCACGGCCGCGCTGTTCAACGAGAGCGGCAGCTACCTGCCGTCGCTGGCGCTGCCGGTCGCGTTCAGCCTGATGCATATTCTTGTCACGCTGGCGGCGGTGACGGGGATCGGCCGCGAGCTGCGCGGCGCCACCGTGCCGGACTGGCTGGCCGCAGCCGACGGCCAACTGGGCGCGGCGCTGCTGGGCAAGCTGATCATTCCGTTCGGCGCCTTCGCCGCGCAGGCGCTGCTGCTGGTGCTGCTGTTCGGCGTGGTGCTCGGCTGGCCGATCCTCGGCAGCGCCACCGCCATGCTGCTCGGCACCGCCTTCTTCATCAGCGCCTACCTCGCGCTGGGCGCCTGCATTGTCGCCTTCACGTCGTCCTTGCGCTCGGCACTGTCGATCTGCGCGTTCGTGACGGCGCCGGCGTTCGCGTTTTCGGGGCAGGGCTTCCCGGTGCTGGCGATGCCGTTGGCGGCGCGCATCTGGGCCGAAGCGCTGCCGCTGACGCATTACCTGCCGCTTCTGAACAACACCTGGATGGCCGGCGCGCCGCTGCGCTTCGGCATCGTGCCGGTGGCGCTGCTGCTGCTGTTCACGCTCGGCTTCGGCGCCGCGGCGTATCTGCGCCTGGCCTCGCGCGTCAGGCAGCCGGCCAGCTGGGGCAAGCTGTGAGCGCGGCGCGCGCCTTCGCGCTGACCTGGCAGTCGATCTTCCGCGACAAGGCGGCGCTGCTGCTGTTCTTCATTTCCGGCATCGTCTATTCCTTCTTCTATCCGCTGCCCTACAGCGCCGAGACGGTGCGCGCGGTGCCGGTGGCCGTGATCGACCAGGACCATTCGGCGCTGTCGCGCCAGCTGATCCGCTACGCCGGCGCCCATCCCGGCATCGACGTCGTCGCCGTCACCACCGGCCCGGAGGCGGCGCAGGAGCTGATCTGGTCGGGCAAGGCCGCCGGCGCGATGTTCATTCCCGCCGACTTCAGCCGAAAAGTGCTGGCCGGCGCCCAGCCGGAGATCGAGGTGAGCGGCAACGGCTCCTATCCCTTGCTCAACAAGGTGGTGTTGAACGCTCTGGCCGAGGTAGTCGGCACGGTGTCAGCCGGCATCGAACTCAAGCGCACTGGCGCGGCCACCCCGTCGAGCGTGCAGGCCGAGGCGCTGCGCCAGCCGCTCGCTGTCGAGGCGCTGCCGCTGTTTAACGTACGCGAGGGATATGCGTCGTCTATCGTGCCGGGCGTCGTCGTGCTGCTGATGCAGCAGACCTTCCTGCTCGGCATCGGACTGCTGTTCGGCAGCTGGTCCAGCGCGAACACGTTTCCGTACGCGCCGACGGCGGCCGCGTATTTCGGCGCCCTCAACGGTTTCGCGCTCGTGGTCGTGTTCAACGCGGTGTATTTCTTCGGCTTTGTCTTCTGGTGGCAGGATTACCCGCGCGGCGGCAACCTGGCCGGCACCGTCGTGCTGACGGTGCTGTACGCCTACTGCGTGGCCGCGCTTGGCTTGTTGATCGGCATGTTCTTCCGCACCCGCGAGCGCAGCGTTCAACTGCTGGTTGCCACGTCGATGCCGATCGTGTTCCTGTCCGGCCTGAGCTGGCCGGCCAGTGCCATGCCGCCGCCGCTTCAGGCGCTGAGCTGGCTGCTGCCCTCGACTGCCGCCATTCAGGGTTTCATCGCCACCAACCAGATGGGTGCGTCCGTGCACGAGGTGCGCACGGAACTGCTCGCGCTGGCCGGCCTGGCGATGGTGCTGGTCGCGGCCGGCCTGGCCAAGTGGCGGCGCATGGCGCCGCGCGGCTAGGTCCTGCTTTTGTTGGCCATGCAACGCACCAGCGTTTAGCGCTGACCAGCTTGCCGCCGACGAAGCTGGCCGGTGTGCGCAAGCGGCGCCTTTCGCACGGCGCTGCGCCTCAGGCGCCGCGAAGCGCGTCGACGATCTGCATGCGTGCCGCGCGCAGCCCGGCAGGAAGCCGCCTACGACAATGCCGAATTGAAAAAAATCGGGATGAAAAGAAGGGAATTCCTCGCTGAGTATGATTGTCTGCGAACGTTGCCAGCGCAACTCGTATAGCACGCCGCGGCCGCTCCTTCTAGCCCGCTGCCTGGCAGGTGTCGACGACGAGCGCGCGCAGCCAGCGGTGCGCCAGGTCGGCCTCGAGACGCGGGTGCCACAGCATCGCGATGGTGATCGCCGGCGCCGGCACCGGCAGCGCGAAGCTGTGCATGCCTGCACGCAGTCTGCCGGTTTGCCGTTCGGGCACGCTGGCGATCAGGTCCGAGTCGCCGGCCAGCGCCAGCGCGCTGGCAAAGCTGCCGACGATGGTGGCGATGTTGCGCGTCAGCCCCAGCGGTTCCAGCGCCTTGTCGACCGGTCCCTTTTCGTGGCCGCGCCGCGATACGCTGATGTGGCGGCCGGCGGCATAGCGCGTCGCCGTGACCTTGCCGCGGCTTAGCGCGTGATCGGCGCGCACCACGCCGACGAAACGATCCTTGAACAGTGCGCGCGTGCGCACCTCCGGACTGGCCGTCGCGCCGACCACGCCTATGTCGAGGTGGATGCTGCCGTCGCGCAGCGAGGTGCTCTCCTTGTCGTCCTTCGAGACGAAGCGCAGGCGCACGCCGGGCGCTTCAGCAGAGATGCGGGCGATCAGGCCGGCGCCGAAGTTTTCGACAAAGCCTTCGCGCGCACGCACGGTGAAAGTGCGGACGAGCTGCTCGAGGTTCAGCTTTTCGGTCGGGCGCAGCACGGCTTCGGCGTCCTGGACCAGCTCGCTGACGCGCTCGCGCAGTGCTACAGCGCGCGGCGTCGGCACGAGGCCGCGTCCTGCGCGCACCAGCAGCGGGTCGCCGGTGGTCTCGCGCAAGCGGGCCAGCGAGCGGCTCATGGCGGACGGGCTCAGGCCCAGGCGCCTGGCCGCGCGGGCGACGCTGCCTTCGGCCAGCAATGCGTCGAGCGTGAACAGCAGGTTGAGGTCGGGGGAGGACATGACCCGATAGTACCGTGACATGGCGTTCGGCGCACCAATAGAGTGCAATTGGTGCGTCTTCCGCCAGGTGTCCGGAGGGGCGTATCTTTGCATGGCTGCTCTGACGAATGGGGTCCCCGCGTTCGCGAGGACGACGTGATTGCGGCCAGATCGTAATTTTCGAAAACGGAGTTTGCTGTGAGACCAGTCATTGTGGACGGCGCGTTGAGCGCAAGCGCCAGGCTGACACCTGCGAGTCGCTGGGCGTTGGCCAGCTTGTCGATGTCGATGCTGCTGTCGTCGCTAGGAACCAGCATTGCCAATGTCGGCTTGCCGGCGCTGGCGCAGGCGTTCGATGCGTCGTTCCAGCAGGTGCAGTGGGTGGTGCTCGCGTATCTGCTCGCCATCACCACCTTGATCGTCAGCGTCGGACGGCTCGGCGACATGACCGGCCGCCGCCGGCTGCTGCTGGCGGGAATCGGCCTGTTCACGGTCGCCTCGGTGCTGTGCGGCGTGGCGCCCACGCTGTGGCTGCTGATTGCGGCGCGCGCGGCGCAGGGCGTCGGCGCCGCGGTCATGATGGCGCTGACCATGGCGTTCATCGGCGAGACGGTGCCGAAGGAGAAGACCGGCAGTGCCATGGGGCTGCTCGCCATGATGTCGGCCGTCGGCACGGCGCTCGGTCCCTCGCTTGGCGGCTTGCTGATCGCCGGCCTCGGATGGCGCGCAATCTTCCTCGTCAACGTGCCGCTGGGGATCGTCACCTTGCTGCTGGCGCTGCGCTACCTGCCGGCCGATCGTCCAAAAGCGAGCACCGCGATAACCCGCTTTGACCACGTCGGCACGCTGCTGCTGGCGATGACGCTGGCCGCGTATGCGCTGGCCGTGACGATCGGGCGCGGCAAATTTGGATTGCTCAATGCGGCCTTGCTGGCGGCGGCCGCCGTCGGCGTCTGGTTGTTCGTGCGTGCCGAGGGGAGGGCGCCTGCGCCCTTGATCCGGCTGGCGATGTTCCGCGATCGGGTACTGAGCGCCGGCCTGGCCATGAGCGCCCTCGTCTCGACGGTGATGATGGCGACGCTGGTGGTCGGGCCGTTCTACCTGTCGCGCGCGTTCGGGCTGGAGCCGGCGATGGTGGGACTGGTGCTGTCGGCCGGACCCGTTGCCGCGGCGCTGGCCGGCGTGCCGGCCGGCCGCCTGGTGGACGGTCTCGGCGCGCATCGCATGACGGTCATCGGCCTCGTCGGGATTGCCGCTGGCTGCGGCGCGCTGTCGATCGCGCCAGTGTCGTTCGGGCTGGCCGGATACATCGCACCGACCATCGTCGTCACCATCAGCTACGCGCTGTTCCAGACGGCGAACAACACCGCCATCATGCTCGACGTCGGCGCCGACCAGCGTGGGGTAGTGTCCGGCATGCTGAACCTGTCGCGCAATCTCGGGTTCGTCACCGGCGCGTCGGCCATGGGCGCCGTGTTCGCGCTGGCGGCGTCGGCAAGCGACATCACCACGGCGGGCGCGGTAGCCGTCGCCGCCGGCATGCGGGTCACGTTCGCCGTGGCGACGGGACTGATCCTGATTGGCCTTGCAATCGCCATCGCTAGCCCCGGGCGGAGCAATTTACGCTAAGTTAAACCAGAAAATAAACGTCAGCGTAACTTGTCGCGATTGCGCCTACAATTGGGTTCTATTCAATAGGAGCGAGTATGAAGCTGACCACACGAGTCAAGCCGATCAGTTACCTTACTAGCCATGCTGCGGAGATCGCTAAGGAAATATCGGACAGTCGTGAACCAATGGTGTTCACACAGGACGGCGAAGCCAAGCTTGTCGTCATGGATGTGGCTACGTATGAGGAACAGCAAGAAACAATGGCGCTGCTTAAGATCCTGGCGCTTGGCGGTCAAGAAATTGAGCAGGGCGACTTCCGATCTGACGAAGCGGTGTTTGCTGAGTTGGACAAGGAAGATGCCGAGTGACGTTTCGGGTTGTCTTTCTTGATTCCGCGGAGCAGGACCTGAAGGAGTTGAAACGCTACATTGTCCGAAATTTTGGCCGCATTGCATGGCAAAACTCGTACCGTGAGATCAGAACAAGTATCGCTGCACTGAAATTGTTCCCTTTGTCAGGCCGTGTGCCGGACGAACTACGTAATTTGCAGCTCTCACGGTACCGTCAAGTGATTGCCGGGCGCAATCGAATAATCTACGAACTCCGCCAAGATACGATTTTCATCCACATTGTGTGCGACGCCCGTAAAGATTTGCGGACCGTGCTGATAACAAGGCTCCTACGACCGCGCGTATAAGGGCATTCAGCAAAACACGTCTGTGCATTTTGTTGACGCGCCGGTTGCACCCTGCCGGCGCGTTAGAATGGAACACTCAACAGACGAACGGGATATGCGATGACATTTTTGATTATTGGGCTGGTGATGTTCCTCGGCGTCCATTCGGTGCGCATCGTCGCCGACGACTGGCGCCGCCAGCAAATCGCGCGCCTTGGCGAAAACAAGTGGAAGCTCGGCTACTCCCTGATGTCCGCCGTCGGCCTGGCGCTGATCGTCTGGGGCTACGGCGTTGCGCGGGAGGCGCCGGTCGTCCTGTGGAATCCCCCGGTCGGAATGCGCCACCTGGCGGCGCTGCTCACGCTCGTCGCTTTCATTTTTCTGGCCGCAACTTACGTGCCGCGCAACCAGATCAAGGCGCGCTTGCATCATCCGATGGTGTTGGGCGTCAAGGCGTGGGCGCTGGCGCATTTGCTCGCCAACGGCACCGTGGCCGACGTGCTGCTGTTTGGCGCCTTCCTGGCATGGGCGGTGATGTCCTTCATCGCCGCTCGCCGGCGCGACCGCGCGGCAGGAACGACGTATCCGGCCGGCGCCATGAGCGGCACGCTCATCGCCGTTGCGGCAGGCGTCGTGGCGTGGGTGGCGTTCGCGTTCTGGCTGCATGGCCCGTTGATCGGCGTGCGGCCGTTCGGCGTGGCGATGTAAGTTTGTCGGCATGAAGATCTTCACGATCGGTTTTACCAGGACGTCGGCCGAAGATTTCTTCACGAGGCTGAAGAAATCGGAAGCGCAGCGACTGGTCGACGTGCGGCTCAATAACGTGTCGCAGCTGGCGGGCTTTGCCAAGCGCGACGAGATCGACCGCGACGAGCTGGCCGGCGCCTGCCTGTTATGCAGCGAAGACAAGCCGCACCATTGACATCGCCGCCTTGTCGCCGAGTACCTGCGCGACACGTGGGGCGATGTCCAGATCGTGCACCTCTAGCCTGAATGTTTCACAAACTGCCACAGCGGCCTCCGGGTTGCCGACACTGGACTTGTTTGGCTGTAATCGGAATGTCGCGGGCGATGTCGCCCCTACCCAATTGAACGGGACATCA
>NZ_JAFCWM010000029.1:0-53619 GCF_049897565.1 Massilia sp. TWR1-2-2
TAACTGCATTCCGCAACGCGCCTTGAAGCATTTAACGCCGATTCAAGCTCTCAAGGATTGGCAGCAAAAAAAGCCGGAACTATTTCTAAAACGCGTCTATAACCAAGCGGGTCTTGACATGTACACACCGAAACGGGTGTTGAGGTGCTTGTAAAGAGGATCGATCGGAAATGGAGCCGCGACAGAGATATTTCCCCCGATTATCTTGGTGGCGAGCATTGTGCCGCTGCAGGTAAACGGGGCGATGAACACTGCAGAGACGTTCACGGCGACGTCGCGTGTCCCGAGCGGATCGCCAGCGTCGACGGCAAAGTGAGCAGGTAGTGCTCCGTTCGATCCCAGGTTCATCAGATCGTAAGTGAAGCCTCTCCGGAAGCCGTATTGAACCAGCTCTTGAAGTATCGCTGTTGCCGGCGGAGGCGGGTGAGGTAGTGGCGCTTGAGGAGTGGTAGAGAGGGCGCAGACAGCCAGGGGAGTCACGTTGGTGCTCACGCGGCCTGCTAGCGCGCGTGCGGTGACTTGCCCACCGAGGGGGGCGTCGGGCACGACACGGAGGAGGATTGTGTCCACTCGTCCCACTTCAGCGTCTAATTGCGATGTGTCTACTCTGACAAACATCAGCCCGGCCGGCGATGCTTTTGCTGCAGTCGAGTCGATCCAACCGGCATCCGGCGCCGTTGCCGAGGCGCTGAAGCGCAGCGCGTTTGATGACCAGGGGATCACGGCGGTCGAGTACCGATACATGAGCTGTGACACGACGAGCGCCGCCTTGTTCTCGGCATTGGTTACACCCAGAAGAGAGCCGTTGAGCTCCCGTGCTGCAGCGAGCGCCGCGGCGTCAGCTATTGCCTGCAGCTCAGCCTTTCGGTTGTACACACGGGATATGTCCAACGCAAAACCGCAAAGACCGAGAATGAACATGAGCGACATTCCGAACATGATCAGATACACCCCGCCTTGCTTGCGTAACCGGAAATTCCCGGGCAGGGGCGATGATACCGTGACGGGCCCAACACAAATGGCGGGCTGGCTTTTCGATTCATTCCTAGCAGGGTTTCGGGGCATCACCCATCTCCGTAAGAACTCACGCAGCTTGCTCGGAAGAACGAGAAGCAGCTTAGAGAGGAATTTTATCTGTTGGAAACTTCGCAGGGTTGAGCAAAAGCAAGTCTATCCGACTGCACCTTCCCAGGAATGCTGGCCGCCTAAGTACAGTCGCTACTTTCACTCGCTTAAGGCATACTCGACGGGCGAAAACAGCATCGCAGCGGGCGCGTACGCATCGATCAGCTCGCGCATGTCGCGGGCCTGTTGCGGTGCGAGGGGCGGCGACGTCCGTCATTGCTGATCTGGCTCGGTTGCGCCAGCGGCAGTCGCTGCCGAGCTTGATTGGATTCTTGAGCATTGCAGTTAGCATACTATTGCTCGGTCATGCAGCGGCATCGAGAGAGCCCGACTGTCGACACCCGAAAACGGTCCGGCTCCTGCTCTGCGGTGCTTACATGTGAAAATAGCCAGTTTCGGCGATGGTATAAAATGGCGCGGCCGTTTGAATCGACAGACATTGCACGTATGTTGCAATCCCATTCATTCATTCGATGGGCGTGAGGCGTCCAATCCGTCGTTGCCGCGAAGTCGGAAATCCCTGCCACCTCAGCTGCTATCGTAAGGCTCGCGCCTGCGCTAGAACGGCGATTTTGGCTTGGATTGACGTGCAAAACCTGTTCGTCCAGGACTTTATATCTTGCATTCTCGGACAGTTATCCGATATCGCACCAACCTATTTAGCACCAACCAGAGATTTTATTATGGAAATTAAGGTCAACTTTCTCGACAAGCTGCGTCTTGAAGCCAAGTTCGATGACTTCACGGTGATCGCCGATCAGCCCATCCGGTACAAGGGCGATGGCTCGGCGCCTGGTCCCTTCGATTATTTCCTGGCTTCGTCGGCCTTGTGCGCGGCATACTTCGTGAAGCTGTACTGCGACACCCGCAATATTTCTACCGAAAATATTCGTCTGTCGCAGAACAATATCGTTGACCCGGAAAACCGTTACCAGCAGATTTTCAAGATCCAGGTCGAGCTGCCGTCGGATATCTCGGACAAGGACCGCCAGGGAATCCTGCGCTCAATCGACCGGTGTACCGTTAAAAAAGTCGTGCAAGCCGGTCCGGAGTTTGTGATCGAAGAGGTTGAGAGTCTGGACGCCGACGCGCAGGCGCTTCTGACATTGCGACCCGATGCCGAATCGCGAACTTACATTGCCGGCAAAGATCTGCCGCTGGAACAAACCATCGCCAATATGTCGGGGATGCTGGCGAGCTGGGGTATCAAAATCGAGATCGCTTCGTGGCGCAATATCGTTCCCAACGTCTGGTCGCTGCACATCCGCGATGCGCATTCGCCGATGTGTTTCACCAACGGCAAAGGCGCGACCAAGGAAAGCGCATTGGCGTCTGCCCTTGGCGAATATATCGAGCGGCTCAATTGCAATCACTTCTATGCTGGCGCATTCTGGGGCGAAGATATCGCCAATGCCGCCTTCGTGCATTACCCGAATGAGCTCTGGTTCCAGCCTGGCCCGGATGATGCGCTGCCTGCCGGCATTCTCGACGAGGCCAGCCTGCAGGTGTACGACCCGGATGGCGAACTGCGTGGCTCGCACCTGGTCGACACTAATTCGGGCAATGTGGAGCGCGGCATCGTTGCGCTGCCTTACGTGCGCCATTCTGACGGCGAAGTGGTGTATTTCCCGTCCAACCTGATTGAAAACCTCTACGCCAGCAACGGCATGAGCGCCGGCAATACGCTGGCCGAAGCACAGGTGCAATGCCTGTCCGAAATTTTCGAGCGCGCCGTCAAGCGCGAGATTTTAGAGGGCGAAATGGCGTTGCCCGATGTGCCTCATGAGGTGCTGGCGAAATACCCTGGCATTCTCGCCGGCATTCAGGCACTGGAAGAGCAGGGCTTTCCCGTGCTGGTCAAGGATGCGTCGCTCGGCGGCACGTATCCGGTCATGTGCGTGACCTTGATGAACCCCCGCACGGGCGGAGTTTTCGCCTCTTTTGGCGCGCACCCGCGCTTCGAGGTGGCGCTGGAACGCAGCCTGACGGAATTGCTGCAGGGCCGCAGCTTTGAAGGCCTCAATGACTTGCCGCAACCGACGTTTGCAAGCGAAGCGGTGACTGAACCCTACAACTTCGTCGAGCACTTCATCGATTCCAGCGGAGTGGTGTCGTGGCGCTTTTTCAGCGCCAAAGCCGGTGTCGATTTCGTCGAATGGGACTTTTCCGGTCATGGCGAAAATTCCAATGCCGACGAAGCCGCGACCTTGCTCGGCATTCTCGAGGACATGGGCAAAGAAGTGTATATGGCCGAGTACGACCAGTTGGGCGCCGTCGCTTGCAGGATTCTGGTGCCGGGTTATTCGGAAGTGTATCCGGTCGAAGATCTGGTGTGGGATAACACGAACAAGTCGCTGCTGTTTCGTGCCGATATCTTGAATCTGCATCGACTCGATGATGCCAGCCTGGGCGCGCTGCTCGAGCGGTTGGAGAACAACGAGCTGGACGAGTACTCCGACATCGCCTCACTGATCGGCATCGAGTTTGACGACAATACCGACTGGGGCCAACTCAGCGTGCTCGAGTTGCGACTGCTGATCAACCTCGCGCTGAAGCAGTTTGAAGGGGCGCACGAATTGGTCGGCGCCTTTTTGCAATACAACGACAACACCGTCGAGCGAAAATTGTTTTATCAGGCCTTGAACGTAGTGCTGGAAGTGACGCTCGATGGCGACCTGGAGCTCGACGATTACGTGGGCAACTTCCGCCGCATGTATGGCGACCCGCGGATGGATGCAGCGCTGGGCTCGGTGGACGGCACCGTGCGCTTTTTCGGATTGACGCCGACGAGCATGAAGCTCGAAGGCCTCGACAGGCATCACCGCCTGATCGACAGCTACAAGAAACTGCACAAGGCGCGCTCGCATTCTGCGGCGGTATCGCGATAGCAATCGCTGTCACCCACGCATCGGAAAAGCCGCTGATTTTCAGCGGCTTTTTTACACGCGCATAAAGCGATGTGGTCCTTGCAGTTCAAGTTGGGCGACCGCCGCGCCGGCTCTGATGCAACTCGGCGTGCGGCTTAGTTTGTGGAAGTGACTGCAACGGCCGACACGTTGCCAAACGCGATGGGCTCGAAGGGCATGATTCGCGTTGGCAGCATGCGCAGGTCCGGAAACGGCGCTTCCCCGCCGGAATCGGCCGGGGCCGTTGCTGGCAGAAGGGTATATGCTCCAGTCATGCTGTCGGTGGCATCGGTAGTGACCGGCGGCAGCGACAGGTCCGGTGGCGCGACGACGGCTGGCAGGATTGGCGCCGGCGTGGCGGCGCCGGCCGGCGCTGGCGCAACAGCAGGCGCGACAGCGCAAAAAAATTGTTGGCCGAACCCAACACCAAACACTGACGGGACGCATGGCCACAAACCCTTACCTCAAATTCCTCGTTTTGATCGCTGCAGCCACCCACTTGGCGGCGTTCGCGGCGGCGGCGCCGGCCGACATGGTCTACCGCAACGGCCATGTCTACACCGTCGATAACAGCGACAGCGTGCAGCAGGCGCTGGCGGTGCGCGACGGCCGCATCGCCTACGTCGGCGACAACGCCGGCGCCGCCAAATTCATCGGCAAGGGCACAAAAGCGATCGACTTGCACGGCCGCATGCTGATGCCCGGCCTGGTCGACGGCCACATGCATCCGCAATCGGGCGGCAGCCGCCTGCTCAACTGCAGCCTCGATTACGAGCCGCTCACCGTGTCGCAGTTTCAGGCGCGCATCCAGGCCTGCATCGACAAGGAGAAGCAGAAAGGCGTTCCCGAGGACCGCTGGCTGCTGGTGGTCAACTGGTTCCAGCAGGGCATGCAGCCGGACGGCGCCGGCACAACGTCAGCGACGCTCGATGCGCTCAAGACGGGCCGCCCCGTCATCGTGCGCTCGTCGTTTGGCCATTCCGTGCAGCTCAATTCGCGCGCCATAGCGCTGGCCGGAATCAAGCGCGATACGCCCGATCCGGCGGGCGGCATCATCGTGCGTGACGCCAGCGGCGCTGCCACCGGCCTGCTCGAAGACGCCGCGCAGGACCTGGCAATGAACTTGCTGCCGGCCCTGACCGAGGCGGAAAACCTGGCCGCATCGACCCATGCGCTCGACGCGATGCGCCGGCAAGGCGTCACCAGCTTTCTCGACGCCTACACCGACGCCGAGACGATGACCGCATTCACCGTGCTGCAACGCCAGGGCAAGCTGACGGCGCGGGCGCACTTTGCCGTGCTGATCGATCTGGACCAGGACGGCACGCCCGTCAGCACTGTCGCTGATTTGTTGAGGCAGCAAAAGAAATTCGATCAAGGGCCGACCACGAGGACGCCATCAATGCAGGTGCGCCACGCCAAGCTGTTCATGGATGGCGTGATTTCGGCGCCTGCATTTACCGGCGCCATGCTGGAGCCATACCTGGTTAACAAGGGCACGGCAGCCAGGCCGGACTGGCGGCCCGGGCCAAGCAAGGGCCCGGCCGGCTATTTCTCGATGGACGCGTTAAAAGCAACGCTGGCCGAACTGGGCAAGGCCGGCATCGATCCCCACATCCACGCCGATGGCGACCGCGCGGTACGCGAGACGCTCGACGCCATCGAAGCGTATCGCGCCTCACCGGACGGTGAGCGCATGCGGGCCGTCCTGGCGCATGACGAAATTGTCGCCCCGGCGGACTATTCGCGATTCGCCAAGCTGGACGTGACGCCGGTGCTGTCGTTCCAGTGGGCCAAGCCGGCGGCGGACACCGTCGGCGCGCTGAAGGACTACCTCGGTCCGGCGCGTTACGACACGGTCGAGCCGCAGGCAGTGCTGCTTCTCGCCGGCGCGCGTGTCGCTTACGGTAGCGACTGGCCGGTCGATCCGCTCGACGTGTGGTTCGCGCTGAAGGTCGGCGTGACGCGCACCGCGGCGCCGAACGCCGGCAAGGAGTACGCCGGCCGGCTAACGTCGCAGCCTGGGATGCCGCGGGCCGCGGCGCTACGCGCGATTACGATGAATGCCGCCTACACGCTGCGCCAGGAAACGATGACCGGTTCGCTGGAAGTTGGCAAGCTGGCCGACCTCGTCGTCCTCGACCGCAATTTCTTCACGATCAACGAGGAAGACATCGCAAACATCAAGGTGCTGCAGACGGTCGTTGGCGGCAAGGTGATATATCAGGCGAAAGGCATGCGGCAGGAAACTTGCCGCAAGCATGAAACGCTGCGCCTCGGTTCAGGTGCTGCCGCGTTCGACCAGTTCAAACCCCGTGTTCGTTAACGTCGGCGCGCTTGACGTACCCGGCACACGGAAGCCGGCGTCAAAGGGGGCGACATATATTCCTGGCAGGCGTTCGCGGCGCCGAAAGGATTGCCGAAGGATGTCAAGGCCAAGCTGCACGCCGCCATCGTCGCCGCAATCAACGAGCCAGATATCAAGGCCCATCAGGCCGGAACCGCGGCAGTCCTATGCTTTCCTTCCAGCGCAAGCATCAGCAGTACCAGCGCCACGCCGCACAGGGCCAGGCCGCAGGCGACCCATTGCGGCGCCACATAGGAGTAGCCGAGCGTGAGCGGCACGCCGCCGAGCAGGGCGCCGAGTGCGTTGCCGATGTTGAAGCCCGACTGGCCCAGCGACGAGCCGAGCATCTCCGATCCCTTCGAATGCTCCATCAGCAGCATCTGAATCGGCGGCCCGAGCGCCAGCGCAATGGCGCCCGTGGCGAACGCCAGCACCAGCATGGCCGGCTGCGAGGCGATCATCACGCCGTTGAGCATCAGCACTGCTGCCATCGGACACAGCAGCATCAGCAGGGCCGGCAGTGGCGCGACCCGGTCGGCCAGTTTGCCGCCAAGGAGCACGCCGGTGGTCATGCCGATGCCGACCACCATCATCACCATCGGAATGGCATTGGCGGAAAACTTGGTCACTTCGATCAGCAGCGGCGCGATGTAGCTGATGTAGGCGAAAAATCCGCCGGTGCCGATCGAAGTGATCGCCATCGCCAGCCACAACTGTGGGGTGCGGAAAATCCGCAGGTCCTGGCGAAAGCTGCCGCCTTGCGGCGCATCGAGGCAGGGCACCAGTTTCTTCAGCGTCAGGATGGTCAACAGGCCAATCGCGGCGACGATGATGAAAACGAGGCGCCAGCTGACGTTGTGGCCCAGCCAGGTGCCGAACGGCACGCCAACCACGCTGGCGAAGGCCAGTCCGGCGAACATCGTCGCCACCGCGGCGGCGGTCTTGCCTTCAGTGGCCAGGCGCATCGCCACCACCGCGCCGACGCCGAAGAAGGCGCCGTGCGGCAGGCCGGCCAGGAACCGCGTGAGCATGAGCAGCTGGAAGTTCGGCGCAAACGCCGACATGGTGTTGAACGCGGTGACGAGCAGCATGAACCAGATCAGCACGCCGCGCGGCGCCCGCTTGGCAAGCAGGCCGACCAGCGTCGGCGCGCCGACCACGACGCCCAGCGCGTACGCTGAAATAAGGTAACCGGCTTGGGGAATCGTGATGCGCAGGCTGCCGGCGATGTCGGGCAGGATGCCCATCATGACGAATTCGGCCATGCCAATGCCAAAGCCGCCAAGGGCCAGCGGAAGAAGACTTTTGTTGAACACAGTGATTTTGACGAAGAGGGGGAAGAGCGCGACGTCTCACTATAAATGTTTATCGGCGGTAAGTCAGCATTTCGATGGTGATATCGGATATTCGCAACCTGGATAAGTGGGGGCCGGCATTCGCACTGTGCCGATGTCGTATAAAATCTTTCGGATCAGCTATAAATTTATCAAGAGGATCAATGAACAAGCACGCCGCATTCGTAATCGCGTTATCCATCGCCGGTGCCGCATCGGCCGAGGAAGTCATCAAGATTGCCCACGTCGGCGCTATCACCGGACCGGTCGCGTATTTCGGCAAAGACACCGAAAACGGCGCGCGCCTGGCGATCGAGACGCTCAACGCGCGCACTGTCGTCATCGGCGGCAAGAAGGTGCGCTTCGTACTGGTGCCGGAAGACGACGCCGGCGAGCCGCGCCAGGCCACCACGGTGGCGCAGAAGCTGGTCGACGCCAAGGTCAACGGCGTGGTCGGGCACCAGACCTCCGGCACCACCATCCCGGCGTCGAAGATTTACCACACCGCCGGCATCCCGCAGATTTCGCATTCGAGCACCAGTCCGAAGTACACCCAGCAGGGCTTCAACACGACGTTTCGGGTGGTGGCCAACGACACCCAGCTCGGCAGCGCGCTGGGGCGCTACGCGGTGAAAGGCATGAGCGCGCGCCGCGTCGCCGTCATCGACGACCGCACCGCCTACGGCCAGGGCCTGGCCAGCGAATTTAGCAAGGCGCTGCTGGCGCAGGGCGGCAGCGTCGTCGCGCGCGAATTCACCACCGACAAGTCGACCGACTTCAATGCGATCCTCACCAAGATCAAGGCGGCCAAGCCGGACCTGGTGTTCTTCGGCGGGATGAATGCGGTGGCCGGGCCGATGTTGCGCCAGATGAAGCAGCTGGGCATGGACACGCGGATGATGGGCGGCGACGGCATCTGCTCCGACGAAATCGCCAAGCTGTCGGGCGGCGCGATGGCCGACGACCAGGTCGTGTGCGCGGAAGCGGGCGGGGTCGAGCCGAGCGGCAAGGCGGGCATGGAGGCGTTCCGCGCGGCCTACAAGAGGCGCTTCGGCATCGACGTGCAGATCAATGCGCCGTATGCCTACGACGCCGTGATGGTGCTGGCCGATGCGATGGCGCGGGCCGGTTCGTCGGCGCCGGCGCAATACCTGCCGCAGGTGGCCAAGACGCGCTACAAGGGCGTCACCGGCCCGGTCGCGTTCGACCAGTTCGGCGACATCCGCGACGGCACGCTGACCCTGTACACCTTCAAGGGCGGCCACCGCACCTTGCTGGCGGTGACCAGGTAAGCGCGCAGCCTACTGCCAGTTCATCAGGCAGGGGGGAATGAGCAGCAGCAGCGCCAGCACGAAGTACATCAGCTGCAGCGGCACCATCCACTTGGCCCACGTTAGCCACGGAATGCGCGCCAGGGCCAGCACGCCGACGGTCACGCCCGACGTCGGGATCATCGGCAAGGTAAATTCGCCGAACTGGAACGCCAGGATCGCGGTCTGGCGCGTCACGCCCACCAGGTCGGCCAGCGGCGCCATGATCGGCATCGTCAGCGCGGCCTGGCCGGTGCCGGAGTGGATGAAGAAGTTGATCACCGTCTGAATCAGGAACATCTTCTGCGCCGCGAAGATCGGGCTGGACGACTGCACCAGCGGGGTCAGGGCGTGCAGCATGGTGTCGATGATGTGGGCGTCCTTGGCCAATATCATCGTACCGCGCGCCAGCGCGATGACCAGCGCGGTCGTCACCAGGTCCTTGGCGCCGGTGATGAAGGCGTCGACGAACTGGTCGCTATCGAGCTTGCCGACCACGCCGACGACGATCGCCATCACCAGGAACAGCGCCGAAATTTCGCCCACGCTCCACTCGTAGCGCACCACGCCGAACACCATCGCGCCCATGAAGCCGAGGAACAGCCACAGTACCGCGCCATGGCGGCGCGTCATGCCGGCAAATTCGTCCAGGCTTATCGTCTTGTCCTTGCGCAGTACCGCATCGAGTTCGAAGGTCGGGCTCAATTTCGGGTTGCGCTTGATGCGCGCGGCGTACCACATCAAAAAGGCGATGGTGACGCCGTTGGCGATGAACCAGACGATCATGCGGTAGCCGACGCCGGAAAACAGTTCGACGCCGGCGATGCCTTGCGCCACGCCGACGTTGAAGGGATTCAGAAAGGCGGCGGCAAAGCCGACCTGCGCACTGAGGAAGGGAATGGCCACGCCGACGATCGAGTCGTAGCCGAGCGCGAGCGCCAGCGGCACGAAGATCAGGATGAACGGGATGCACTCCTCGCTCATGCCGAAGGTGGCGCCGCCGAGCGAGAACATGGTGACGAACACCGGGATCATCATCGCGCGCACGAACGGCGACGTGCCGTGCGCCTTGGCCACCGTCTTGATCATCGAATCGATCGCGTTGGTGCGCTGCAGGACGGCGAAGGCGCCGCCGACGATCAGCACGAAGCCGATGATTTCGGCCGCCGCGACGAAGCCCTTGATGGGCGCGAGCATCAGCGCGACGAAGCCTTGCGGATTGCTGGCGATATAGTGGAACGAGTCCGGCAAGATGCGCGGCTTGCCGTCGACCAGCACGGTGTCGTACTGGCCGCCGGGCACGAACCAGGTCGACAGGGCGATCATCGCCAGGATCAAAAACAGCAGGACGAAGGTATTCGGGATGCGCAGTTTCATCATTGGCTCAATAGTTTGCCGGCGCGAAAGGCGACCGGTCCTGCAACTTTACCGACAGCCATGCCGCGCAGCAAGTGGCGATGTGCGGTGCGGGCGAAGAACACGCCGGCGCGGGTGCAGGCCAGCGTCGTGACGGCGCCGCTGACCGGGTCGACCAGGTCGGCCACAAAGTCGCCGGCCTGCAGCGTATCGCCGAGATTCTTGCGAAACACCAGCACGCCGTTGTGCGGGGCGACGATCGGCTCGACGCCTTCAAGCGGCGTGGCCGCGCACAGCGGCGCCGGCATCGGCTCGGGCTCGATGTCAAGCACGCCCGCGTGGGCCAGGAAGTTGAGCAGGGCGCGCGCGTCGCGCTCGGCCAGCTCGTAGTTCACGTCCATTTCGCCGCGCAGTTCGACGGTGGCCGCCAGGCAGGCCGCAGGAATCGGGACGGCCGGGCCGAAGTGCGCCGCCAGCTCCCACCACAGGCGGCTGCAGGCTTCGTCGAACGGCTCCTCGCCTGCCTCGAGCGCGACCAGCAGCGCGTGCGCGCCCAGGTAGGCCGACAGCGGGCCGGCCGCCTCGGCCAGCGGCGTGCCGGTATAGACGTGCATTACCGCCTCGTTATCGCAGTGCAGGTCAAGCACGATGTCGGCGTCGATCGCCAGGCCAAGCAGCACCTTCTTGAGCGCGTCGGCGTCGGTGGCCGGCTGCCACCCGGCCACTGCCTGCGCGGCGTGTGCGCGGATCAGCGCCACGTTGGCGCCGGCGTCGCCGCCCAGTTTTCCGGCCAGCGACCCTTTCAGCGCCTGCGCCACATGCATATGGGCGCGGTTGAAGTTGACGCCGGTGGCCAGGTCGAAGCGGCCGAACGGCGCGCCGTGGATCGCCTGCGCCAGGCCGATCGGATTGGCCGCCGGGACCAGCACGACTTCGCCGCGGATCTTGCCGGCCGCTTCAAGCGCGGCCAGTTCGGTGCGCAGCGTTTGCGCCACCAGCATGCCGGGCACTTCGTCGGCGTGCAGCGCGGCCTGCAAGTAGGCCTTCTTGCCCGAGCCGGGCGTACCGAAGTGGAAACTGGTGAGGTGCTGCCCGCTGCTGCTGGCGGGATAACGGAAGGCGTGCTTTTTTTCTTGCATGGCAGGGGCGGATGGATGGTTGATTGAAGGTGGTCTGGCGCCGCCGAGTATGTATCATTTTTTTCTCAAAGTACATCAATGTAAAAAAATTTACATAAAGTTGTTGAGTTTTGTTTTTGATATGGGTACATTTGGAACATGAAAAATCAGTCCGCCATCGACCAGCAAGCATCACCGGCAGGCGCCGGCTCGCGTTCGCCCGAGGTGGCGTTTGCCGCCTCGGCGCTCGGCGCCACGCTGCGCGCGATGCTGGCCGACGGCTCGGCGTCGCACAAGAGCATCGCCGACTACCTGCTGCGCAACCAGGTCCGCGTGACCGCGCTTGGCATCGAGGAGCTGGCCGACGACTGCAAGGTGTCGACCGCCACCATCAGCCGCTTCGCGCGCGAAATCGGCTTCAAGAATTTCGCCGCCATGCGCAGCGCCGTCGCGCAGACCTTGCAGTCGGTGCTGCAGCCGGTCGAAAAACTACGCAACAGCATCGCCCGGCGCCAGGACGCCAGCACGCCGGCCAGCGACAGCCTGGCCTACGCGGGCGCGAACATCGGCGCCACCGCGATGGCGCTGGCCGCCGCCGATGTCGACGCCGTCGTCAAGAAGCTCACCCGAGCGAAGGTGGTGTATGTGCTCGGCTTCGGCCTGTCGTCGCACCTGGCGGGACTGCTGGCGGCGCACCTGCAGCCGTTTTGCCGGCAGGTGGTCGAAGCGGCTGGCCACGGCGGCACCGAAGTGGCGGCCGGCCACCTGACCAACATCACCGCGCGCGACGTGCTGGTGGTGCTGTCGTTCCCGCGCTATACGCGCGACGTCATCCGCCTGACCAATTTCGCGCGTGACCACGGCGCCTGCATCGTCTCGATCACCGACTCGCCGGCCTCGCCGCTGGCCGAACTGGGCGACCATGTGCTGTACGCCGAGAGCAGCCATCCGATCCTGCCCAGCAGTGCGACCGCGGCGGTGGCGCTGATCGAAGCGCTGGCGGTATCGCTGATGGCGTCGAACAAGGGCAACGTGGCCAAGGCGGCGCGCCTCACCGAAGCCATTTCGGCCTACCTGGTTGGCGCCGAACCTGCCGCCACCGGCACCGACAAGCAGCGCGCCCGGCGCGGCCGCATCACCAACAACAACACGTAGTTCAAACCCAGGGGAGCTGAAACACATGAAACAGCATTACACCGAACTGCCGGCCCGGACCGCACTGGCGATCGCCCTTGCGGGCGCCTTCGCCATCGGCGCGCAGCCTGCGCTGGCGCAAACCGTACAGCCCGACGAGAAGATGCAGCGCGTCGAAATCACCGGTTCCTCGATCAAGCGGCTCGACGCCGAGACGGCGCTGCCGGTGCAGGTGGTGCGCCGTGAAGACATCGACAAGAGCGGCGCCACCACCGCCGCCGAACTGCTCAAGAACATCAGCGCCAACACGGCGCCGCTGTCGGATGCGGTCAGCATCACCGACGGCACCTCCGGCCAGCGCGGCTTCAACGGCGCCAACCTGCGCGGCATCGGCGTCTCGTCCACGCTGGTGCTGCTCAATGGCCGCCGGCTGGCCAACTTCGCGTCCCCGGGCGACAATTCCGGCGTCGACCTGAACAGCATCCCGGCCGGCGCGATTGCGCGCGTCGAGATCCTCAAGGACGGCGCCTCGGCCATCTACGGCACCGACGCCATCGGCGGCGTCATCAACTTCATCACCCGCAAGGACTACACCGGCGTTGAAATGAACGCGTCGCTGGCCGGCACCCAGGACGGCGGCGCCGGCAAGAAGACGGCCAGCATCAGCGCCGGCTACGGCAAGCTCGATACCGACCGCTTCAACCTGTTCGGCGTGCTCGACGTGCAAAAGCTCGGCGCGCTGCGCTCGTCCCAGCGCTCCTTTATCCAGGAGCGCCCGCTGGCGACGACCCTGCCGGCGCAGATGTCGAGCAACACCTATCCGGCCAGTTTCGACGTCTCGGCCGGGCAGCGCAACGCGCTGATTGCCGCCGGCGTGCTGCCGGCCGGTACTACCCGCACGCGCCTCAATCCTAGCGCGCCGGCGTGCAATCCGCCTGCCACCGTGCATGCGCCGCAGGGCCCGGGCGGCCCGCTCGCCTGCAGCTACGATTACATGGAAGACACCGAGCTGTATCCGAAGGCGAGCAAGATCGGCTTCGTCGGCCGCGCTACCTTCCAGGTCAACAATGACAACCAGGTGTTCGCCGAGCTGGTGCAGTCGCAGGCCGAGAGCCGCTATGTGCTCAGCCCAAACCCGGTGCGCATCCGCAACCTGCCGGTGACCCTGCTCGGTCCGAAGTACGCCGCGCTGACCGCGCCTGGACTGCCGACTACCTTCAGCGGCGTCCGCTACCGCATGACGGAGGCGGGCAACCGCACCAATGAAGTGACCAGCGACGCGCAGCGCCTGGTGCTCGGCGCCACCGGCGTCGTCGGTGGCTGGGACTACGACCTGGGCGTGGCGCGCGCGGAAAACCGCGCGGTCGACAAATACGTCGACGGCTACGTGCTGTTCGATAAATTCGACGCCGGCGTGCGTTCGGGCCTGATCAACCCCTTCGGCCCGTCGTCGAAGGCGGGCCTTGACCTGCTTAACAGCATCCGCGTCAACGACGAGGCGCGCTCGGCGAAAGGCGTGTCGACGTCGATCGACGCCAAGCTGTCGAAGGCGCTGATGGCGATGGAAGGCGGCGACCTGGCGGTCGCTGTCGGCGCCGAGGCGCGCAGTGAGAAGACCAGCTTCCGGCCTTCGGCGCTGCTGCTGTCGAACAATCTCGGCGGCGACCGCGATTCGACCCTGGCGCCAGGCGCGCTGGCCGACGTCAAGGCGACCGACGACAGCCGCAAGGTCTACTCGGTGTTTACCGAACTCAATGCCCCGCTGACCAAACAGTTCGAACTGCAGTTGGCGCTGCGCCATGACCGCTACAGCGAAATCGGCTCGACCACCAATCCGAAGATCGGCGCCCGCTGGCAGCCGGCCAAGGCACTGGTGCTGCGCGCGTCGGCCGGCACCGGCTTTCGGGCGCCGTCGCTGTCGGACCTGAATCGTCCGACCATCTTCGGCAGCGCCGCGAGCTTCCTGACCGACCGCCAGTGCGTCAACACGGGCCTCGACACGATCGACGGCTGCACCGACCAGTATCCGGTCGAGCGGCGCGCCAATCCGAACCTCAAGCCCGAAAAATCGCGCCAGTTCTCGCTCGGCGCCGTGTTCGAGGCGACGCCGCAGACCAGGTTCACGGTCGACTACTGGGACATCCGCAAGACCGATGTGATCAGCACGCTGGGCGAGCAGATCATCATCGACAATCCGGCCAAGTACAACGGCACCTACATCGAGCGCGACGAAGACGGCTACATCACCAGCATCCTGCTGGCGAAGGAAAACCAGGGCCGCCTGCACACGTCGGGGTTCGACCTCGGCATCGATTACCGTGGCGGAAAAACCAGCATGGGCCGCTTCGGCGCCAACCTGACCGGCACCCTGGTGCTCAAGTACGATCGCCAGTTCGGTCCGCAGGAACCGGAACGCAGCAACCTGGGCCTGTTCCTCAACGACCAGGTGATCCAGAGGTGGCGCCACCGCATCAGCGTCGACTGGGACATCGGCCCGGTCAGCCTGACCTTGGCAAACCAGTACTCGTCCGGCTACACTGACCACAACACGACGTACGATCCGGCCACCAACAAGCTGCTGCCGGCGCGCGACGTCAGTTCGTATTCGCTGTGGGACGTGACTGGGGTGTGGAAAATCGACAGCCGCATGAAAGTGCGCGTGGGCGTGCTCAATCTGGCCAACACGGCGCCGCCGTTCTCGAACCAGGGCTTCCACTTCCTGGCCGGGTACGACCCGACCTACACCGATCCACGCGGGCGCAGTGCGTTTGTCAACGTGAACTACGCTTTTAAATAAGCTTGACGATCGCACGTCGATCGCTGGGACAGGCGCTGTATCGGCCTGTCCCATTTTTTATGGGCCTCGCATGAACATTTTTTTCCGACTCCCGCGCCGCGCCTTGCCGGTCTTTGCGCTGCTGCTGGCCGCGTGCTTGTCCGCCCAAGCTAGCGCCGACGGGGCGCCGAAAGGCAGCCTAGTCATCATTGGCGGCGCGCTGCGGGCCGATAACGCGCCGGTGTGGCAGCGCATCGTCCGGCTCGCCGGCGGTGCCGGCGCGCGCATCGCCGTCATTCCGGCCGCCGCCGGCAATCCGACCGGGTCGGGAGGGCGTCTGGTGCAGACCCTGACCGGCCATGATGCGGCGGCCTTCCTGGTGCCGGTGGCGCCGCGCCTGCCGGG
This sequence comes from Massilia sp. TWR1-2-2, assembly GCF_049897565.1. Lineage (NCBI taxonomy): Bacteria > Pseudomonadati > Pseudomonadota > Betaproteobacteria > Burkholderiales > Oxalobacteraceae > Massilia > Massilia sp. TWR1-2-2. Next base: position 15,812 of record NZ_JAFCWM010000029.1, read on the forward strand.
CGACTTTCACAAGGCGGCCAACGATCCGGCGCTGGCGGCGGCCGTGCGTGCCGCCGGCGGCGCCTATTTCGCCGGCGGCGATCAGGGCCGCATCATGCAGGCGCTGCGCAACCCCGACGGCAGCAACACGCTGCTGCTCGACGCGCTGTGGGACATGTACCGGCGCGGCGGCGTCATCGCCGGCTCCAGCGCCGGCGCCGCCATCATGAGCAGCACCATGTTCTACGAGGCCAAGTCGGTGCTGGCGACGTTGCAGAACGGCGTCGAGGAAGGGCGCGAAATCGCCTCGGGCCTCGGCTTTGCCGGCAACGACGTCTTCATCGACCAGCACCTGCTGGTACGCGGACGCTTTGCGCGCATGCTGCCGGTGATGCTCAAGAAGGGTTACCGGCTTGGCCTCGGCATCGACGAAAACAGCGCGGTGGTGATCGGTCCGCAGCGCGAGGTCGAAGTGATCGGCTACAAGGGCGCACTGCTGCTGGAATTGCCGCGCGCCGTCGTCGACAGCAAGCAGGCCGCCTTCAACGTCAGCAATGTCGCCATCAGTTACCTCGACAGCGGCGACCGCTACAACCTTGGCAGCGGCGTGCTGACGCCGTCGGCCGACAAGATCGGCGGCAGGCTCGATCCAGCCCAGCCGGCAGTTCGCGAAGCGCCGTTTAGCGCCGACATCCTCGGCAACACCGCGGTGGTGGACCTGATGGCCAAGCTGATCGACAGCGACCAGCAATTTGCGATCGGACTGGCCTTCGACGGACCGCAGCAGCGCGTGTCGAGGAATGGCTTCGAATTTCGATTCAGCCGCAGCGCCGACAGCGTGGGCTACGCTTCGGCCACCTCGGAAGCGTATTCGATCTACCGGCTGCGGCTTGACGTGCGTCCCGTTTCACTCGGCTGGCCGGTCTACCAGGACCGCTAGCCCGGCGTAGCTGCCGGAATCGACAGCGAATAAGTGCTGGCAAACAGGGCGCCGGGCGCCAGGCTGACAATGCCAGGCTTGTCGGCCAGTTCGCCGCTGACGGCGTGGTCGTCGTCGAAGCCGTGCCAGGGCTCGATGCAGACGTACGGCGCGGCGCGCCGCGCCCACAGGCCAAGGCTGGGGGCGCCGCCGGTGCCCATGCATAGCCGCTCGCGGCCGTTGCCATCGACCAGACGCACGACGCGCGAGCGCAACTGTTTGAACATCAGGGCGTCGGCGTCGAACAAGGCCGGCGACAGCGCGATGCGGCCAGGACTGGCAAACACCAGCGGCGACGGCGCGGTCGACAGCAGGAGGAACAGCGTGTAGGTACGCCAGCCTTCGATGCGGTGCGGCTGCGGATTGAACAGGGTGAAGCTGGCGAAGTCTGCGAACGGGCCGTCGGCGTGGCCATCGGCATGGGCCAGCGCGATCATGCCGGCATCGGCCCCGGCCCGTTCGACCAGCGCGTCGAAGCGTTGATCGAGCAGGGCGTAGCGGGTGCGCATTTCGTCGTGGACGGCGTCGACGCTGCAGCCGCAGATGGAATCGTGGGCCTGCTGCTGGATCAGGATGCGCCAGCACTGTTCCAGGTAGTCGGCCGGCAGCGGCACATCGAGCTGGGCGAACAAGGGCTCGATGGCGCCGAGCAGGCGGTCCTCGGCCTGCTGGTTCAGGCGCTTCAGGTAGCGCCGCCAGCTCGACAGCTCGACCTGTACCTGCAGCGGCCAGGCGCCAAGGCGCGCGCGCCGGCGCCGCTGCTGGTGTATTTTCATGGCGGCGGCTGGGTCGAAGGGCGCAAGGAGAATGCCGCCTTCATGCTGCTGCCTTACCTGGCGATGGGCTGGTCGGTGGCGAACGTCGACTATCGGCTGGCCAGGGTGGCGCCGGCGCCGGCCGCCGTCGAAGACGTGCGCTGCGCCTTGCGCTGGCTGCGCCGCCATGCCGCCGAGCACGGCGTCGACGCCTCACCATGGCGGGCGACTCGGCGGGCGGTCACCTGGCGTTGATGAGCGCGCTGCTGCCGGCCGGCTCCGCATTTGACCGCGCCTGCCCGGCGCCGGACGCGACCCGCTGGAGCGGCGGCGCCGACGCGCCGCTGAACGTGGCCGCCGTGGTCAACTGGTTCGGCATCGGCGACGTCGAGGCGATGCTGGAAGGACCCCAGCAACGCCACTACGCCATCGAATGGTTTGGCAGCAACAGCGAACGGCAGACGCTGGCGCGCCAGATCTCGCCGCTGCGGCTGGTGCGCGCAGGCCTGCCACCGATCATCAGCGTGCACGGCAGGCGCGACCCGGTGGTGCCGTACAGCCAGGCCGAGACCCTGCACGCGGCGCTCGCCGGCGCCGGCGTACCGAACCGGCTGGTGACGATCGAGACCGGCAACCACGGCGGCTTTTCCGACACCGAGGCGCAGGCTGCCAATGCCGCGATCCGCCAGTTCCTGCGCCAGCACGGCCTGCCCGTCGCGCCGTAATCTGAGGCGCACCGGCCGCACCAATCAGCGCCCGGCACGCTCGACGCTCTGTTCGGCGCTGGCCGCGGCGCGCTTGTTGGCCTCGGTAATGGTCCGGTAGTAGATGGTGCGCCCGTCCGCCGATTCCGACTCCTGCGGCGGCCATTGCTCGCCCCATGTCGAACGCGATGACGGAAAAGTGCGCCCGGCGAACAGGAAGGCGACCACGCGACTCCCCGTTTTACCGGTCCGAACGCAGGAAGCGCGCGTCGAGCCCGAACGCGATGATCTTCGGGTGATGGGTCACGTAATCCCATACTTCGGCGGCGCTGCCGAGCGGCGCGTGGCCGTACACCTTGTCGAGCGCCTTCAACGTCACCGTCACCAGCTGGTTCTTGCAGTAGGTCTGGATCGTCGCCGATGCGTCGTAGCGTTCCTGCTGCAGCTGGCCGACGATCCACAAGGTCGGCCGCCACCAGTCGTAGGCGAAGTCGCAATGCTTGATGACGGTGGCGGACGACTCGCGCTGGGCCAGCATGGCGAAGAAATTGAGCACGTTGTCGAGCATGAGCCGGTCGGCGCGATCGGCATGGATGAGGTCCGCCTCGCTCTTGCCCCGCTTCGATTCGTCGAGCGCGAGCAAGGTCTCGACGCACGACGATGGCAACGTCAGCTGTTCGACGACGAACAGCCGGCTCGCCAGAAACTCGGCATACTCGCGGTTCTGCACGGCGGCGAGCAGGACGCGAAACGAGCTGTCCTTGACGTGCTGGAAATCGAGGCTGGTGAAGGTCTGGAACAGTTCGAAGATGGAACGTTCGACCGCCTCCCTGCGGGCGATCCGCGATTCCTCCGCCTGGAACAGCAAGGTGACAATCACGCCACCGAAGGCGAGGGCGGTAAACAGCACGTTCAGTCCATTGTAGACGGGGCCGAACGGGTCGCTGAACAGCGCGTTGGGGAGGTGCTTCGAGATCGGGTACGCCGCGATCCAGACCAGCACGATCACCAGCATGATTGCCAGGCCGAGCCGGGCAGGTTTTGACACCGTCATTTGGTATTCCTTTCAGATAGACAAAGGCCGTTGATGATCGTTAAGGAATCATCAACGGCCTTTGCAATTGACCTGCGGGTCGTAATTACTCTTCCTGGAACGCTTCTTCGCGCTTCTTGCGCAGCGACGGCAGCAGCACGACGATCAGTGCGGCGACGGCCAGCCCGAGCATCACGGCGCTGATCGGACGCTGGATGAACACGAGCGGATCGCTGCGCGACAGCAGCAGCGCGCGACGCAGGTACTCTTCCATCATCGGTCCGATGATGAAGCCGAGCAGCATCGGCGCCGGCTCGGCGCCAAGCTTGGCGCAGATGTAGCCGAACAGGCCGAACAGGGCCATCAGCCAGACGTCGAAATCGCTGTTGTTCAGGCTGAACACGCCGATCGCGCAGAACATCAGGATGGCCGGATACAGGCGGTGATACGGGACCATGATCATCTTGACCCACAGGCCGATCATCGGCAGGTTCAGCACGATGAGGAAGAAGTTACCGATCCACATCGAGGCGATCAGGCCCCAGAACAAGGCCGGCTGTTCGGTCATGACGGCAGGACCTGGCTGGATGCCCTGGATGATCATGGCGCCGATCATCAGGGCCATCACCGGGTTCGATGGAATGCCCAGGGTCAGCATCGGAATGAACGACGTTTGCGCGCCGGCATTGTTGGCCGACTCGGGCGCTGCCACGCCTTCGATCGCGCCCTTGCCGAACATGGCCGAATTCTTCGACACTTTCTTTTCGATCGAATAGGCCGCGAACGACGCCAGCATGGCGCCGCCGCCAGGCAGGATGCCAAGCGCCGAGCCGATGAAAGTGCCGCGCAGAACCGGCGCGATGATGCGCTTGACGTCTTCCTTGTCGAGCATCAGGCCGGAGACCTTCTTCATGACCAGGTTGCGCGTCTCGTCGTGCTCGAGGTTGCGGACGATCTCGCCGATGCCGAACATGCCCATCGCCACGATGACGAAGTTGATGCCGTCGGCCAGCTGCGGCGTGTCGAAGGTGTAGCGCGCCGCGCCCGAGTTGACGTCGGTGCCGACCAGGCCGAGCAGCAGGCCGAGGATCACCATGCCGATCGCGTTGAGCAGCGAACCGCTGGCCAGCACGACGGAGGCGACCAGGCCGAGCACCATCAGCGAGAAGTATTCGGCCGGGCCGAACTTCAGCGCCAGGTCGGCCAGCGGCGGGGCGAACAGCGCCAGCAGGACAGTGGCGACGGTACCGGCGAAGAACGAGCCGATCGCCGCGGTGGCCAGTGCCTTGCCGGCCTGGCCGTTACGCGCCATCTGGTAGCCGTCGATGGCGGTCACCACCGAGGATGATTCGCCCGGCAGGTTGACCAGGATTGCGGTGGTGGAGCCGCCGTACTGGGCGCCATAGTAAATACCGGAGAGCATGATCAGCGCCGAGATCGGCGGCAGGCCGAAGGTGGCCGGCAGCAGCATGGCGATGGTGGCAACCGGACCGAGGCCCGGCAGCACGCCGACGGCAGTGCCGACGAACACGCCGATCAGGCAATACATCAGGTTGGTGAGCGAGAGGGCCGTGTCGAAGCCCAGCATGAGGTTATTTAGAATTTCCATTTTTTTCTACTTAGAAACCAAGCCAGGGACCGAAGGCGACCATCGGCAAGCCCAGCAGCTTGACGAACACGACTACGGCAAAAACGGCCAATCCGACGGCCAGCATCGTCACTTCCTTGACGTTGAACTTGGGGCCGGCGTAGGCGCTCAGGAAGATCAGCACGAGGATCGCGGGCACCAGGCCGGCGCCGCGCATCAGGATGCCGAACAGAATGATCGCCACCAGAATCATCAGCAATTCTTTCATGTAGAAGCGGCCGATCGGTTCGCCGACGACGATGAAGGAACGGATGATGCCGATCAGGCCTATGCCGGCCAGCAAGGTGCCGAGCACGCTCGGGAAATAGGCCGGGCCCATGCGGCCGGCCGAGCCCATGGCGTAGTCCTGGCCGATGACGACGGCGCCGACGCCGAAGAATAGAAAGATGATGCCGGTCCAAAAGTCCTTTGGATGACGAATAAATGATGGCACTGCATGTCCCCTGGTTGCTGAAAATCTTACGGTCCCGGCGGCGCCCGCCAAAGCGGGCGCGGCGGGCCGCGGTGTTGTTGTATGGCTTGGCCGATGGGCCGGCGCTGAGCGCACCGGCCGGTCAGGTTCGATCAGTCGGCGTAGGCACCGGCCTTGGTGATGATCGGGCCCCAGCGGTCGATCTCAGACTTCAGGTGGGCGCGCAGCGCTTCCGGACGGGCGCGGCTGTCAGCCACCGGCTCTGTGCCGAGGTCGGCGAAACGCTGCTTGACGGTCGGATCCTTCAGCGCGATCTGCAAGGCTTCGGCGAGGGCGTCGACGATAGGCTTCGGCGTGCCTTTTGGCGCGTACAGGCCGTGCCAGACGGCCACTTCGAAGCCAGGCAGGCCGGATTCGTTCAAGGTCGGCAGGTCGGGCATGGTCGCCAGGCGCGTCTTGGTAGTGACGCCGTAGGCCTTGATCTTGCCGCCCTTGATCTGGCTGGTGGTGTTGGTGGTCTGGTCGCACATGAAATCGACCTGGCCGCCGAGCAAGTCATTCATCGCCGGGCCGGTGCCCTTGTACGGCACCGTGGTCAAGTCGGTGCCGATGGCCGTCATGAACAGCATGCCGCACAGGTGCGAGGCCGAACCGATGCCGGCGTTGGCGTAGGTGACCTTGTCCTTGTGGCTCTTGACGTAGGCGAGGAATTCCTTCATGTCCTTGGCCGGGAAGTCCTTGCGCGCGACGATCGTCATCGGCACGTCGGTGACCAGGCCGATCGGCTCGAAGCTGTCGATCGCGTTGTAGCTGAGCTTGCGGTACAGGCCCGGCGCGGTCGACTGGCCGATGTGGTGCATGAACAGCGTGTAGCCGTCCGGCGCCGATTTGGCCACCCGCGCGGCACCAATGGTGCCGCCGGCGCCGGCAACGTTCTCGATGATGATCGTCTGCTTGAGCTTGGCGCTCATCGACTGGCCCACCAGGCGCGCCACCGTGTCGGTCGGTCCGCCGGCGGCGAACGGCACCACCATCGTGATCGTCTTGGTGGGGTAGTTCTGGGCCTGGGCCTGCGTCATGACGCCGCCCATCATGGCCATGCACGCAACGGTGCTCAAAAGTGTCAGTTTCATCGGGTGTCTTCCTCGTTATCCTCGGGTAATTATCGTGAGCGAATCTTTGCAGCGCGCCGTGGCGAATTGCTGTTGCTCTGTGTTTACAACCGCTGAGCTATGCTCGATAGTATGCACTGTAGGTTGTATCATCGAATAGTCTGGTTTGCAACTAGGTAGAAACCCTTATTGACCGTGATTTAACAGTCTCAGGCGGGCTTGAATGCCTGTTGGTACGCGACCATTTGCTACACTGCGCGCTTTCAATGATGCCGGATGATCCGATGGGACTGTTGCCCGAACTGCGCGCAAGCGCGCTGCACTGCCTGCTCGAAACCGATCCGTCCGCCAAGGCGCAGCAGGTGGCCGCGATGGCGCGCGCCCATGCCGGCGGCGCCATGCTGCTCGACGCCGGCGCGGCGCTGAGCGCGGGCGGCGCCATTCCGGGGCGCCCGCCGCGCCCCGAGCTGGTCGCGCCGCGGCTGGTCGGGCGCCGCTCGATGGTCACCGTCGAAGGGCGCGCCATGCTGATCCACGCGCTGGCCCACATCGAGTTCAACGCCACCAACCTGGCGCTCGACGCACTGTGGCGTTTTCGGGACATGCCGCCCGACTATTACACCGACTGGCTGCGCGTGTCGGCGGAGGAAGCCGTCCATTTCACGTTGCTGGGCGCGCACCTGCGGTCGCTCGGCGTCGAGTATGGCCATTTCCCGGCGCACGACAGCTTGTGGGAAATGGTCGACAAGACGCGCGGCGACGTGCTCGCGCGCATGGCGCTGGTGCCGCGCACGCTCGAAGCGCGCGGGCTCGACGCGATCCCGCCGCTGCGCGCCAAGCTCGCGCAGGCCGGCGACCTGGTCGCGGCGCAGATCCTCGACCTGATATTGCGCGAGGAAGTCGGCCACGTCGAGATCGGCAACCGCTGGTATGGCTACCTGTGCCGCCAGCGCGCCCTGGAGCCGCGCGCCACCTACGCCGAGCTGGCCGCGCGCTACGAAGCGCCGGTGCTGAAGGGGCCCTTCAACCTCGAAGCGCGCCGGCTGGCCGGCTTCACCGAAGACGAACTCGACGCGATGGGCGGCAGCGAGTAGCGCTGACGTCATCGCTGTTCGGGCCAGTACAGCCGTCTTGGTCGTTGCTGGCGGAATATGGAATCACAAAGCGCACGCGCGCCGTGCTGGCCGATAGCGTGCGCAAGACCGCGTCGCGTCACGGCTGAGCCAGGACGACGTGTTGTTTTCAGCGCTCCGCCTTGATCGCTGTCAGCTTGCCGAAATATTCGCGCATCACGCCGCGCAGCCGATCGGCCTGCGGGCGGCCCCAGTCGCGCTGGAACTCGCACGCCAGGCCGAGTACGGAAATCGGCACGGCGCCCGCCTGGATCATGCGCTGCATCGCCGATTCGTGGGCGATCCGGCTGACGCCGCCGATGGCATCGGCCACCACGTACACTTCTTAGCCCTCGCGCAACGCGTCGAGCGTCGGGAAAGCGACGCAGACTTCCGTCCACAGGCCGGCGATGATCAGCTTCTTGCGTCCCGTTGCTTCGACTGCCGCGCGAAAATCGGGATCTTCCCAGCAATTCATCGACGTGCGATCGATCTCGGGCACGCCAGGCAACGCTGCCAGCAACTCCTCATTGGTGCCGGACATGCCATGCTTGACGTACACCGTGCTGAGCACGACGGGCAGTTCGAACGTCGTGGCGATGCGCCCCAGCACGGTGACGTGCGCCAGCAGCTCCTCGTAATCGACCGAACCGACGCCGGCATATTGCTCTGGTTGGTAGTCGATCAGCGCGAGAACGGCATTTTGCGGCGTCAGCAGGGCATCGGTGAGGGGCCGCCAATCTCTTCGTCGAAGTTCTGGGCGCAGTAGCGCTGAAGCGACGTCAGCAGCCGCTCCTCGGTGTCTTTATTGAGTTTGATGGCCATGTCAGTTGTAGTGTTTGTAGACCGAGGTGCGACCGTCCGCCTTCACCAGCAGCACGTCGTAGGCATCCTTGCGCGGCGCTTCCATGCCCGGCGAACCGAGCGGCATGCCCGGCACCGCCAGGCCTTTCGCTTTCGGCTTTTCCGCCAGCAGCCGCTTGATGTCGCTGGCCGGCACGTGGCCTTCGAGCGCATAGCCGTTGACCATGCCGGTGTGGCAGGATCCGAGTTCGTCGGGAATGCCGCCCTTTTTACGGTAGGCGGCCGGATCCTCGACGTCGTGGGTGTTGACCTTCAGGCCGGAGGCGCGCAGGTGCTTGACCCATTCTTCGCAGCAGCCGCAAGACGCGCTCTTGTAGACCTCGATGACGGGCGCGGCGGCCGTGGCCAGCAAGGGGATGCCGAGCGCGGCAGCGAGCACGGCTTTTGTAAAATTGCGTCGAATCATGGTAGCTCCGGTGGTCAAGCGATTATTTGCACTGCAAATGGCCTGGCTCAAGCCTACCAGAATTCATGCGAATGAAACGGGCGTTGCCGGATGAATAGAAGGAAGCTTCTGGACTAGGAAGTCGGCAGCGGCGTCGGCGCCATGCATTGATCATCCGGCGGTTTGGCCACCGTTTCCGGCACCTGGTTCGCGCACGGCGAGCCGGCCACGAAGCAGGCCAGGTTGTCGAAGGTTGTCTCGGCAATTTCGCGCATCGCTTCCAGGGTGAAAAAGCCCTGGTGGCCGGTGACCAGCACGTTGGGGAACGTCATGAGGCGCTGGAACACATCGTCGGCGATGATTTCGGCCGAGCGGTCCTGGAAAAACAGCGCGTTTTCCTGCTCGTAGACGTCGATCGCGAGCGCACCGAGGCGGCGCGCGATCAGCGCCTCGATCACCGCGCTCGTATCGATCAGTGCACCGCGCGAGGTGTTTACCAGCATGGCGCCAGGTTTCATGCGCGCCAGCGCGGCGGCGTCGATCAAGTGATGGGTGGCCGCGTTCAGCGGGCAGTGCAGCGAGACGATATCGGCTTCGGCCAGCAGGTCGGGCAGCGTGGCGATGGCGCCGAGCGCGGCAAATTGCGGCGACGGCTGCGGATCGAAGGCGAGCACGCGGCAGCCAAAGCCGTTGAAGATGCGCGCCGCCGCCAGGCCGATCTTGCCGAGGCCGACGAGCCCGGCGGTCTTGCCGTGCAGGGTGCTGCCGAGCAGGCCGTCGCGCGCGAAATTGCCCTCGCGAACGCGCGCATACGCGCGGTGAGTCTGGCCGTTGAGGGTGAGGATCAGTGCCAGCGTGTGCTCGCCCACCGATTCGGGCGAGTACGACGGGATCCTTGCGACGAACAGGCCGAGCCGTTTGGCCGCTGCGACGTCGACGTTGTTATAGCCGGCGCAGCGCATCAGGATGGCGCCGACGCCAAGTGCGGCGAGCGCCGCGAGCACCGGCGCGTCGAGCACATCGTTGACGAACGCGCACACCGCGCCGCAGCCCTGGCCGAGTGCGACCGACTGCAAGGTCAGCGATTCTGTGTGGCACACCAGTTCGACGCCGGCGCCGGCGGGATGCCGCGCGCGCGCCTCCTCAAGAAAGCGGGCGTCGTACGGCTGGGCGCTGAAAACGGCGATCTTCATGGGGACGTGCATTTTTGTTGGGCTCCACGACTCTATCACCGACCGTAGCGGGACGATGTTCGTCAGCCAGATTGTGGTCAGTCGGTATTGTTCGCTGTCGACGCTTGCGCATTTGGCTCGGGCTTCAGCAGTAACAGTTGTTCGTCGAGCACGCGAAATTGCAGCGGCGTCGACATGTCCGTCACTTCGCCGTCGGTGGCGACCTTGATGCGGCGCTTGCGTGCGAGCCTGTGGGGCGTCACCGTCATGGTGCCAAAGCTGAAGGCGACCAGGTCGTCGGCCTGCCCGAGCCGGCCGAACGCGCCGCGCGCCAGCAGCCACAGCATGCCGAGCTTGCCGACCGACTTCGGCGCAATCGCCGCCAGTTTGCCGTCCTCCAGCGCTTCGCTCAGCGGAACGATGCCGACCTGTTCCATTTGCAGGCGATTGTTGCCCACAAAAAAGGTCGCCGTGCGCAGGCGGTGCACGCTGCCGTCGACATCGATGGTGATGCGCAGGCGCCGGTGCGGGCTGAGGATGGTCTTCAGTGCCGACAGGAACGCGACCAGGCGGCTGCGGCCGAACTGCCTCTTGTCGATTTCGCGCTCTTCGAGCAGTTTCGGATACAGGCCGATGCTGGCGTTGACGAGGAACACGCGGTCGTTGACAAGCCCGACCTGCACCGGCCGCAGGCGCGCGCTCAGCAGGGTCCGCACGGCATCGCCGAGGTCTTCCGGAATGCCGTGGGTGCGTCCGAAATAGTTGAACGTTCCCTGCGGCAAAACCCCGAACGGACAGCCGCCGGCCACTGCCTGGCGCGCGACCGCGTTGATGGTGCCGTCGCCGCCGGCGGCGACCAGGATGCCGCCGCAAGACTTGGCCTGCTCGACGAGCCGCTGGCAGATGTCCACCAGTTGTTGCGGATCGTCGACGACCGTCAGCTGAAACTGGCGGCCGGCATCGTTCAGCACCTCCTCGATGGTTGCACGCTGTCCTTCGGTCTCGGCGTGGCCCGATCCGGCGTTAAGGATGATAAACAGCGGGGCGGCTGGCAGGGGAGGGATCGCTGGCATTGCAGTGCGCACTTTCGTGATCGCCAGTTCGGCGTTGAGCGCAATTGTAACGTTGTCATCAATATCATGGATGACGGCGGCCGTTGAAGCGTGCGCGAGCGTTGGCGGCGCCTGTTGCCTCGGTCGACGCCGGCGTGAGACACGACACGCTTCAGAATTGGCGGCCGACCAGGCGCGCGTGCAGCAGCTCGCGTTCGGTGCCGGGATCGGACAGGTAGGCGATCTTGCCGGCGACGATAGTGGCCACCGGCAAGCCGTCGCGAAACAGGATGCGGTTGGCGGCCAGCGCCGGCACCTTGTCGCCCGGTAGCAGCGTGCCGCACACGTTCAGCGGATCGGCGCCGGAGATGCACACCAGGCCGCCGTCGTGGCCGCGGCGCCGCACTTCGCGCAGCAGCGGAATCGCTTCGGGCAGCGCGAACTGCTCGCCCGAAAAGCCGGCGACGAAGCGCCCGCCACGAATCTCGCCGCGCGCCTCCAGGCGGTGAAACACCGGCAGCAGCTCGCGCCACGACGGCAGCCACGCTGCCTCGCGTTCGAGCAGGCGCCAGAAAAATACGCCGTAACGGCGCAGCAGCGTCAGCGCGATGTGCTCCAGCGTGTCCGGATCGATGCGCTTGCGGCGCGCCGGCTTGCCTGCCTCAGCTTGTTCGACGACGTCAGTGCCGCCGCGGCGCACCAGCGCCCAGCGGCCCGCTTCCTCCATCGTCGGCCCGGCGCCGCGGCGGCGCTTCTTGTCGTTGCTGGCGCGCTTGGCCGCCGGCAGCAGCATCGCGCGCATGCCGGCGAAGCTGTCGGCGTTGACCAGCCCCGTCGACACCAGTTCGCCCAGCGCATTTTCCAGCTCCACCGGCAGCATCCGCGCGTCCATCTGCAACTCGTCGAAGAACATGGCGCCGTCGCGCTTGAGCGCGTCGAGTACGTGGCTGGCGCGCGGCGAAATGTCGGGCGCGCCGCCATCGGCCGGCAGCGAATGCCACAGCGTCGTCTGGCGGCGCGGCAGCAGAACGATCGGCGTGCTGCGCACCGGCCCGCCCGCGGCCGAACGCGGCGCGCCGATGCGCGTCCACACCACTTTGCCGGCGCGGCACAAGTCGTCGAGCCACAGGATCGAGTAGTCGCGCAGCCGCAGCGCCAGCAGGTCGCTTTCCCAGCCGCCGGCCGCCGCCTCGTAACCTTCGAGCTGTTCGAGTACCTTTGGCAGTGCGTCCTGGCCCTGCAGCCGGGTGTCGGCCGACAGGTGCTGCCAGTCAAACAGGAAGCGCATGAAGTCCTGCCGCTCGACCGGCTCGATCTCGCGCCGCAGCCGCTTGATGGTGTAGCGGTGGATGCGCGCCAGCAGGTGCCGCTCGCACCATTCCTCGTCCGCCACGCCGGGCGTGAAATGGCCGCGCATGACGTAGCCTTCGCTCTCGAGCTGCGTCAGCGCGATGGTCGCGTCGCTGTCGGTCAGTGCCATCTCGGCGGTGATGGTCGACAGCGGCTGCGGCCCGAAGCCGGACAGGCGCGCGCGCATGATCTCGACCAGCGCGGCCTCGCGCGTCCACGGTTCGTCCCCGTTGCCACGGTGGCTATCGGGGACCGTCAGCGCCGGCGTTGCCCGCGCCTGCAGATAGGCCGCCTGCATGCAATCGAGCCGTTCGAGCGCCACCCAGAATTCGACGCCGCCACCGTCGCGCAGCCGGGTTGCGCGCCCGCCTTCGGCCAGCACTTCGAGCCAGGCCGGCCAGCCGGGTTGGCGGATCGCTTCCGCGCGCGTGATGAACGCCAGCGACACCAGCGCTTCCTGCACTTCGTCGGCATTGCGCGCGGCCGGCCACGCTTCCTCGGCCACGCCGGCGATGGCGTCGAGGTCGAGCGCGCCGAGGTCGTCGGTCGACGCCGGGTCGGTCCAGCGCCGGCTCATGACGGCCTGCGTGCGCCGTTCTTCCAGCGGGGCGTCGTCGAGGAAGGCATATGGGCGCGCGTTGAGGATCTCCATCGCCAGCGGCGACGGCGCCGGCAGGTCGCGCGCCAGCAGGCGCACGTCGCCCGCTTCGATGCGGCGCAGCAGCGCAAGCCAGCCTTCGCTGTCCATCGCTTCGTGCAGGCAGTCGTCGAGCGTCTGGTCGACCAGCGGGTGGCTCGGCAGCTCGCGCTCGCCCACGATGTTTTCCAGGCACGCGGCCTGGTCGGGGAAGACCGCCGCCAGCAGGTCGTCGCTTTTCATGCGCTGCAGTTGCGGCGCGACCTTGCGCCCGCCGGCAAAGCGCGGCAGCGCCAGCGCGGTAGTGGCGTTCCAGCGCCAGCGCACGTTAAACAGCGGCGCGTCGAGCAGCGCCTGCACCAGGATCTGCTCGGCGCTGGACGATTTCAGGTAGCGCCACACTTCGTCGAGCTGGAAGCTGTGTGCGGTCGACAGCGACACGATGATGGCGTCCTCGGTGGCGGCGGCCTGCAGCTCGAAATTGAAGGTGCGGCAAAAGCGTTTGCGCAGCGCCAGCCCCCACGCGCGGTTGACGCGGCTGCCGAACGGCGAGTGCAGCACCAGCTGGGTGCCGCCCGATTCGTCGAAGAAGCGCTCGATTACCAACGTGTCCTGGGTCGGCAGGGCGCCGAGCGCGGAGCGCGAGCGGGCCAGGTAATCGACAATCTGGCGTGCGGCGTCTTCGGACAGGCCGAGGTGCTCGTCGAGCCAGGCCACCGTGCGGTCCAGCGCCGCCTGCGGATCGGATGCGGGCGCTGCCAGCTGCTCGTCGATGTGGGCGCGCAGCCGCGCGACGCCTGCCGACAGCTCGTCGCTGCGGCCCGGCGCTTCGCCAAGCCAGAACGGGATGTTGGGCGCGGCGCCGTGCGCGTCTTCCACCCGCACCTTGCCCGCTTCGATGCGCAGGATTCGGTATGACGTGTTGCCGAGCTGGAAAACGTCGCCGGCCAGGCTCTCGACGGCGAAGTCTTCGTTGACGGTGCCGACCGAATGGCCCTGCGGCTCGAGCGTGACGGCGTAGTCGGCATTGTCCGGGATGGTGCCGCCGGAGGTGACGGCGGTGAGCTTGCCGCCGCGCCGGCCGCGCAGCGAACGGGTGGCGGCGTCGCGGTGCAGGTAGGCGCCGCGCACGCCGTGGCGCGTGGCGTAGCCCTCGGACAGCATGCGCAACACCGCGTCGTAGCTGTTGCGCTCCAGCTGCGCGTAAGGCTGGGCGCCGCGCACCAGCGCGAACAGCTCGTCTTCGCCCCATTCGCGGCAGTTCACTTCGGCGACGATCTGCTGCGCCAGCACGTCGAGCGGCGCGCGCGGAATGCGCAGCGCATCGAGTTCGCCGCGGCGCACGCAGTCGAGCAGGGCGGCGCATTCGATCAGGTCATCGCGCGAGGTAGGAAACAGCCGGCCCTTCGGCATGCCGTCGACCTGGTGGCCGGAGCGGCCAACCCGCTGCAGCAGCGCGGCGATGTTGCGCGGCGAGCCGACCTGGCACACCAGGTCGACGTCGCCGATGTCGATGCCCAGTTCGAGCGAGGCGGTGGCCACCAGCACCTGCAGGTCGCCCGCCTTCAGGCGCTGTTCGGCGCTCAGGCGCGATTCCTTGGCCAGGCTGCCGTGGTGGGCGGCGACGTGTTCGGCGCCGAGCCGCTCGCCCAGGTGGCGCGCCACCCGTTCGGCCATGCGCCGCGTGTTGACGAAGATGAGCGTGGTGCGGTGCTGGGCCACCAGTTCGGCCATGCGGTCGTACACCCGCTCCCACACTTCGTTCGGGATGATCGCTTCCAACGGCACCGGCGGCAGTTCCAGCGCCAGGTCGCGCGCGCGCACGTGGCCGACGTCGACGACCGCGCACTCGGCGCCGGCGCGCCCGACCAGAAAGTCGGCCACCAGCGACAGCGGCTTCTGCGTGGCCGACAGGCCGATGCGCACCGGGCGGCGCTCGCACAGCTGGTCGAGCCGCTCGAGGCTGAGCGCCAGGTGGCTGCCGCGCTTGCTGCCGGCCACAGCGTGGATCTCGTCGACGATCACCGTGCGCACCGTCGACAGCATGGCGCGGCCGCTGTCGGAGCCGAGCAGCACGTACAGCGATTCGGGCGTGGTGACGAGGATGTGCGGCGCGCGCCGGCGCATGGCGTTGCGTTCGGGCGTGGTGGTGTCGCCGGTGCGCACGGCGGCGCGGATGCCGTGCGGCGGCAGGCCCATTGCCTCGAGCTGGCGGCCGATGCCTTCGAGCGGGCCTTGCAGGTTGACGCGGATATCGTTCGACAGCGCCTTCAGCGGCGACACGTACAGCACCTGGGTTTCATCGGGCAGCGGCGCTTCGCTGCTCTCGCACACCAGTGCGTCGATCGCGGCGAGGAAGGCGGTCAGCGTTTTGCCCGATCCGGTGGGGGCTGCAACGAGCGTGGCGCGGCCGGACTGGATCAGCGGCCAGGCGCGCAGCTGCGCCTCGGTCGCGGCCGGGAAGGTCGCACCGAACCAGGCTGCGACGGCCGGATGGAAATCCTGCCAGACGCTGTCGTCTTGCGCGCGCTTGTTCATTAAGAGGAAGATGGGGGCTGCGGCGCCGATGGCAAGGCCGCAGGCGCGATCGAATGCTCATTATTGTAACCTCGACGGGCGAAAAAAGAAGCTGCACAATGCTTAGCTTTTTTTCACTCGAAAGCGCCGACGATGCACGAGCAGGCAGGCCCACCCACGAACTGACGATGACGGTCCTGATGACCCCGGACATGGCCAACTTCTCAGGCAACGTCCACGGCGGCACGATCCTGAAGTACCTCGACAGGGTCCCCCCGGGGTCAGTGCCGACATTCGGACACGGCCTCGACGTTGCGGTCCCCCCGGGGTCAGTGCCGACATTCGGACACGGCCTGGACGCTGCTGCCATCAATGGATCAGTGCACCCCCGGGGCAGTGCCCACCTTTAGGACATGGCCACGACGCTGCGGCCATTTCATGGATCAGTCCGTGTCCGATGGTCGGCACTACACCGGCGTCGACACCGGCGTCGCGCCATACGGATCAGCCCGTGTCCGATTGTCGGCACTGACCCCGGCGGATGGGTGAAGTTTGTTGCCAGCGAATGGATGCGGATGCCGAAAGCGCTGCATAATGCTTAGCTTGTTCCTACTCGAAAGCGCCGACGATGCACGACCAGGCAGGCAGGCCCACCCACGAACTGACGATGACGGTCCTGATGACCCCGGACATGGCCAACTTCTCAGGCAACGTCCACGGCGGCACGATCCTGAAGTACCTCGACAGCGTCGCCTACGCCTGCGCCAGCCGCTATTCCGGCACGTACGTCGTCACGCTGTCGGTCGACCAGGTGATGTTCCTGCAGCCGATCCACGTCGGCGAGCTGGTGACGTTTCTGGCGTCGGTGAACTACACCGGCACCAGTTCGATGGAGGTCGGCATCCGCGTGGTGTCGGAAAACATCCAGCTGCGCACGGCGCGCCATGCCAACAGCTGTTACTTCACGATGGTGGCGGTGGACGAGAACCGCAAACCAATCGCGGTCCCGCCGCTCGAGCTGGTGACGGACGAACAGCGGCAGCGCTTCGCGCAGGCCGAACAGCGCAAGCTGTCGCGCCGCGCGCTGACCGGCAAGAGGGCAGCGCCGTGAGCGAGCTGTCGGCGCACGCCATCAACCTGGTCAACTGCGGCATCATCGGCGTCGACAGCAGCTTGCAAATCGTGCTGTGGAATACCTGGATGGTGCCGCGCTCGGGCCAGTCGGCGGCGCGGGTGCGCGGCCAGTCGCTGTTCGACGTGTTCCCCGAACTGCGCGGTTCGCGCGTGGAATCGGCGGTGCAGGCGGCGCTGAAGAACGGCGTGGCGGCGAACGTGCCGCAATCGCAAAGCAGCGCGCCGTTTCCGCTGCGCGAGGCTGGCCAGTTCGATGGCGCGCGCATCGACCAGGCGGTGTCGGTCACCCCCTTCAACGAGGGCAAGGAGCGCTTTTGCCTGATCGAGATCCGCGACATC
Source organism: Massilia sp. TWR1-2-2 (assembly GCF_049897565.1). NCBI lineage: Bacteria > Pseudomonadati > Pseudomonadota > Betaproteobacteria > Burkholderiales > Oxalobacteraceae > Massilia > Massilia sp. TWR1-2-2. The sequence goes on from NZ_JAFCWM010000029.1 coordinate 32,996, forward strand.
AGCGGCGTGTTCGAGCGCGAGCGGCGCCTGCTCGACCATGCCGAGTCGCTGCGCGCGCGCTCGTATGTGGACGGTCTGACCGGCATCGCCAACCGGCGCTATTTCGACGTCGCGCTCGACCGCGAGCTGCGCCGCGCCCAGCGCCTGGGCAGCGAGCTGTCGCTGCTGCTGATGGATATCGATACGTTCAAGCTGTACAACGACCATTTCGGCCACCTGAAGGGCGACGCCTGCCTGGCGACGGTGGCGCAGTCGCTGGCGGCAATGCTGAAGCGTCCCGCCGACGTCGCGGCGCGTTACGGCGGCGAGGAGTTTGCGGCCATCCTGCCCAATACGTCGGCCGAACAGGCGAGGGTGCACGCGAACCTGATCCGCGAACAGGTGGCGTCACTGGGTGTGCCGCAGGCGCCGGGCGCCGCGCGGGCGCACGTCACGCTCAGCATTGGCGTGGCCAGCTTCGACAAGGCGCTGCGCAATGCCGCCGCCGCGATGATCGAGGCGGCCGACCAGGCGTTGTACGCCGCCAAGCGCGCGGGACGCGACCAGGTGATGGTTGCCGCCGATCCGGCACGCTAGGGTTCCCGCCGCGCAATCAGAACCCCGTCAGCGCCTTGCGCGTGTGAATCACCTTCGGCGCCGCCGCGAAAAACTCGCCCACCAGGCGCCGCCATTGCTGGAAGTCCGCGCTCTGGCGAAAATGCACCTCGTGGTCCTCCAGCGTTTCCCATTCGACAATCAGCAGGTAGGTGTCGGGCTGCTCGATGCCGCGTTCGAGCCGCATCGAACGGCAGCCGCGGGCGCGCTGGAACAGCGGCGCCGCCGTCGCCACCGCAGCCTCGAATTGCTGATCGGTACCAGCCTTGACCGCAATTTCTGCCATTTCTGTAATCATCCGGAACGCTCCTGTTGTCAGTTTTGAATGCGCAATTGTACGATGCGCTGGCGCGAAGTGCTGCGTCTGGCGCACGTCAAGGCTGAAACCGCGAACTGCCATAACAATCGGACCTATGTTCGACACCGGCTACAAGGAATGGCTGCAGAAAGGGTACTACGACTACCGTGCCTACGTGCCGTCGCGCCTGCTGTACCACGCCGACTATTTCCACATCCGGCGCTTGCTGGAAGGTAGCGCCGACTCCATCGCCGCCGAGGCCGCGCGGCGGCTGCGCCACGTGCTGCGCACGGCGGTGGCGTGGGTGCCGTTCTACCAGCGCACGGTCAGGCTTTCGGCCACAGAACTGGCGCACGAACCGCCGCGCCAGCTGCTCGACAGTTTTCCGTATCTCGACAAAGCGCAGGTGATGGATTGTCAGCGCGACTTCCTCGACCATCGGCTTGACCCGAGCCGGCTGAACTACACCACCAGCGAAGGCTCGTCCGGCCACGGCATCGGCGTCTGGCGCACCAAGCGCCTGGCCGATATCGAAAAGGCGTTCTACAACCACGAGTGGGGCAAGTTCGGCTTCAGCTTCGACAAGGCCCGCTACCTGCGAATGGGCTCGGACGCGCGCCGGCTAACGCACGAACCGTGCGCCGCCATCAGCGGCAACCGGCTGCTGCTGTCGCCATCGCACATCTTCGCGCAGCACAAGGCTGCAATCGTTGCAGCCCTCAACGCGTTCCGGCCGCGGTTCGTCCACGCCTATCCGAGCGCGGCCGCCTCGCTGGCCGAACTGATCGTGCCGGGCGATCTCGAATTCGCCGTCGACGCGGTGCTGCTCGCCTCCGAGCCGGCCACGCCGCAGCAGCTGGCGTCGATCGGCCGGCTGTTCGGCTGCCCAGTGTCGATCAGCTATGGCCTGACCGAGCGCAGCAACCTGGCGTTCGCCGCAAGCGTGGCGGGCAAGTGCCGGCCGTTCCAGTTCGAACCGCTGTACGGCGTGACGGAAAACCGCTGCAACTACGGCCGGCCAGAGATCGTCGGCACCTCGTGCTGGAACGACGTGATGCCGCTGATTCGCTATTGCACCGACGATTTCGGCGCCGTCGACGCCGACGGCGCCTGCCGCGCCATCCACGGCCGGGCGCAGGAATTCCTGCTCGACCGCATCGGCAACCGCATTCCCGGCTTGCTGTTGATCGTCAACGACGGCGCCTGGGATTTTGTGCGCCTGTACCAGGTGCGCCAGACCAAGCCTGGCGCCATCACCATTTTCGTCGTGCCCAGGAATGGCCCGCTGAACGCGGCACAACGAAAATTCTTGCTCGACTATCAATTGAAACGCTGGGGCGGCTGCTTCGACATCGACCTCGACGAAGTTGCCGATATTCCGCTGTCGGCCAGCGGCAAGCGCCAGCTGGTCGTCAACGAGCTGCGCTAGGCAGGCCCGAGCGCGTCGCCGATCGCGCCGCGGGCAGCGGCCAGCTGGTCGGCGTCCTGCAGCAGCAGCTTGAGCCGCCGCTGCAGCGGCGCCCAGCCGGCCCAGTTGGCGGCGGCAGGCAAATTGGCGGGCATCCGGGCCGGCCCATCGGGCAGCGCCGAACCGAGCCGGGCGCGCACTTCATGGCAGGCCTGGTCGATCGCCGCGTTCACCTCGCTGCGCGGCAAGCCGTCCTTGTAACGCTGCAGCAGCAGCCGCAGCGCCGCGATATGCGACACCAGCAGGTAATTTTGCACCGTGAAGCGGTTCAGCTCGTCGGGCGCGCGATGCTTGGCGGCCGGCTCGTCGAGCATCCGGCCGAGCGCCGCACTGAGCGTGGCCAGGCTGTCCATGAAGCCCTTGCGGCTGATGCGGTAGCGGAAATCGTCGCCGGCCCGTCCTTGCAGCAGGTCGCTGGCCGAATCGATATATTTGCGGTTCGCCTGCAGCACCGACTCGACCAGGCGCGGCAGGTTCTGGTATTCCCAGTTCGGCAGCACATAGCTGAAGAACGTCGCGATCACCGTGCCGACCAGCGTGTCGAGCAGCCGCTCGGTGATGGCGCTGCCGACCTGCGGCACGGTCAGGCCGATCAGCAGCAAGATCTGCATGCTGGCGGCAATCGCCGTGTAGCGGTATTTGATGTACAGAAACGCCGGCGCGGCGGCCGTGGCGATGAACAGGAAGCCGATCAGCGCGGCCGGCGCGTGGAAAAAATGCAGGATTACCGCCGTCAGGATGCAGCCGATGACGGTGCCGATGACGCGGTCGGCGCGGCGCTGGCGCGTCATGCTGAAGCTCGGCTTGAGAATGACGGCAATCGTCAGCGCAATCCAGTAGCTGTGCGCCTGGTAGGGCAGGAAGTCGCCCGCCATGAGGCCCAACGACACCGCCATCGCCACCCGCAGCGCGAAGCGAAACGCCGGCGAACTCCAGCGCAGGTTGGCGCCGAGGATGCCGACGCCGTAGCGCTGTTGGGTCAGGAACGGCGTCAGGTCGGCGCCGGACACCACCGGCAGCGCTACCGCGCCGGCCTGGCTGGCGGCGTGCAGCTGGCCGATCATCATGACCATGTCGCTGACCTTGTGCGACGTTGCCCGCAGCACCGCTTCGGCCTCGCCGGAGGCGGTGCCGGTGCACTCGTCGAGCGCCTGCTCGAGCAGCCGCATCTCGGCCGTGTAGTCGAACGCGGCGTGCGACGGCCGGTTGCGCGTCATCGCATACGCGGCCGACTCGATGTCGCGCGCCGCCTTGCCGATCAGTTCGCCCAGCAGCGGCAGCACCTTGCGGCCGGCGAAGTGCTTGCGCAGCAAGACGTAATCGGTGTGGGTCGACAACACCAGTTCGTACAGGTCGAACATGGCGTAGTGCACCTGCACCAGCGCCGCGTCCGCCGCCGACGGCTTGCCGCGCAGGATCAGGTCGCGCGAGGCTTGCTGGCGCTCGGCCAGCACGATCTGCTGGCGCACCAGCTTTTCCATTTGCGCCGGCAGCGGATTGGCCAGGTCGTAGCAGCCGGCCTTGATGTCGGTGTAGGTCGCCAGTTCGTACAGCGCTTCGGACAGCACCTGCTGCTTCAGGCGCGCCTGCATCGCCCACACGACCACCATCGCGTAGGCCATGTAGCAGGCGGCGCCGGCGAAAAACAGCGCGCCGTGCAACAGCGCCTGGTCGGGCGTGGAGGCTTCCTCGCTGGCGAGCATCATCGCAAACAATGCGGCAAACTGCAGCGGCATCGCCTTGCGGCCATACACTACCATCATGCTGGCCAGGAAAGTCACCACCACGATGACGGTGCGCAGCAGCCACGGCACCGGCGAGCACAGACTCACCAGCAATACGACGATCGAAGACAACGCCACGCCGGCGAGCATTTCGTTGAACTTGTGGCGCAACGGACTGGGCATGTCCATCAGGCTGGTGCACAGCGCGCCCATCGCCACTGCCATTGCCGTCGGCAAGTCGCTGATGGCGCGGGTCAGCAAGGTAAGGCCGATGATACCGGTGGCGATGCGCAAGCCGGTATAGAAATAGTGACTGAAGAGGAAAGTGCGTGGCGCTAGGGCGTAATGCATGGGTTCCGAGTGCTCGCCGACCTGGCGAGGCCGGGTCCGCCGTGAAAGATGCCACGATTATAACGTCTGTGGCGCAGACCGGCGGGCGCGCCCCGGCATATCCCTGGCGTACCTAGCGGTAGAACGCCTCGACCGCGCCTTTCAGTTTGATCAGCAGCGGCTTGCCTTTGCGGTCGACCGATTTGCCGGAAGCGACCTTGACCCAGCCTTCGCTGAGACAATATTCTTCGACGTCATTGCGTTCTTTGCCGTTCAGTTTGATGCCTACTTCGTGTTCGAACACGGCAGGGACATGGAAGGGGCTGCTCGGATCGACGGAAAGGCGGTCAGGCAAAGGGGGGAGGGTAGTGGTATCGTTCATGGGCTGGATTATCCACTAGAACCCCGACCAGTACAACGGTACGGTCAGTCACGCGCAATGCCGAAAGAAAAATGACAGACATCGAATTACCGTTCAGGGCGACCACCGACGAGGCCTGCGCCTGGCTGGCGCTACAGACCGGCACGCCATGGACCTTGGCCGCCATGATCGACAACGGCCTGACGCCCTACGTCTGGCTCGACTACGACGTCGCCTTTGCCGACATGTTTGGCGACGCCAACGGCGGCTACGCGGCGCCGATTTTTTTCGAGGGCGATACGGCGCGCCTGGCGGCCGGCAGCGCCGATGTGCTCGTCACCATCACCAAGGATGTCTACAAGATCGTCACGCGCCTGCCGCCACCTGGCTTTCGGCGCGAACTGCACGAACTGCGGTTCCTGAAGAAGGAACTCGAGCGGCTCGTTGCCAGGCGCAAGCGCGAAGCCGAGCCGGCGCCCGCCGTCAAGGCCGACGTGGCAAGGGAGTCGCAGGCCGGCATCAGCCGTGAACAGGTCGTGATCGCCTTTGGAAGCATGGTGCGGATCAAGCTCGAGCAGGCGCTGGACGGCGCCGCAGGCGTGTTCGGCGACGATGGCGCGCGCGTCAAGGGCAGCACCAGGAAGTCGAAGAAGCAGGCCTTGTGGAATCCGGTGACGCTGGCGCTCGGTTTGAACGACCTGTACCGGGTGCCGATGTCGCAGCTGAAGCGGGCTTTCGGCGCGCACGAATTCCTGTTCGACTGGAATGCGCAATGGAACCAGACCCTCGCGCTGCTGGGAAAATGAGGCGCCAGCCGAGTTGTTGGTGCGCGGCGTGGTCAACAGGTCTATGATGGAATGGTTCCCCCAGGACCTGGAGCTAGTGATGACTCGCAAGACACCCATCGAGCGCTACCGCAACATCGGCATCAGCGCCCACATCGACGCCGGCAAGACCACCACGACCGAGCGGATCCTGTTCTACACGGGCGTCAGCCACAAGATCGGCGAGGTGCACAACGGCGCGGCGATCATGGACTGGATGGAGCAGGAGCAGGAGCGCGGCATCACCATCACGTCGGCCGCCACCACCGCGTTCTGGAAAGGCATGGCGGGCAACTTCGACGAGCACCGCATCAACATCATCGATACGCCCGGCCACGTCGACTTCACCATCGAAGTCGAACGCTCGATGCGCGTGCTCGACGGCGCCGTCATGGTGTACGACGCCGTCGGCGGCGTGCAGCCGCAGTCCGAGACGGTGTGGCGCCAGGCCAACAAGTACCGCGTGCCGCGCATCGCCTTCGTCAATAAAATGGACCGGGTCGGCGCCGATTTCTTTCGCGTCCAGCAGCAGATCGGCACGCGCCTGAAGGGCGTGGCGGTGCCGATCCAGATTCCGCTCGGCACCGAGGACGACTTCCACGGCGTCATCGACCTGGTCAAGATGCGCGCCATTCGCTGGGACGACGACACCAAGGGCGTCAAGTTCGCCTACGAAGACATCCCGGCCGACCTGCAGGCACAGGCGCGGCTTTGGCGCGGCCGCATGGTCGAAGCGGCCGCCGAGGCGACGCCGGAGCTGACCGAGAAGTACCTCGAGGAAGAGGTGCTGAGCGAAGAAGAAATCAAGCAGGGCCTGCGCCAGCGCACGATCCGCAACGAAATCGTGCCGATGCTCGCCGGCAGCGCCTTCAAGAACCGCGGCGTGCAGGCCATGCTCGACGCCGTCATCGACTACCTGCCGTCGCCGCTCGACATTCCCGCCATCGCCGGCCGCGACGAGCGCGACAACCCGATCGAACGCCATCCGTCCGACGACGAGCCTTTTGCCGCGCTCGCCTTCAAGATCATGACCGATCCCTTTGTCGGCCAGCTGACGTTTTTCCGCGTCTATTCCGGCGTCGTCAATTCCGGCGACACCGTCTACAACCCGACCAAGAGCCAGCGCGAACGGCTCGGCCGCATCCTGCAGATGCATGCCAACGAGCGCAAGGAAATCCGCGAAGTCTACGCCGGCGACATCGCCGCCGCGGTCGGCCTGAAAGGTGTCACCACCGGCGACACGCTCAGTTCGCCCGATCACGTGATCGTGCTGGAAAAAATGGTGTTCCCGGAACCGGTCATCTCCCAGGCGGTCGAGCCGAAAACCAAGGCCGACCAGGAGAAGATGGGCGTGGCGCTGAGCCGGCTGGCGCAGGAAGACCCGTCGTTCCGCGTCCACACCGACGTTGAAACCGGCCAGACCATCATGTCCGGCATGGGCGAATTGCACCTCGAAATCCTGGTTGACCGCATGCGCCGCGAGTTCGGCGTCGAAGCATCGGTCGGCAAGCCGCAGGTGGCGTACCGCGAAACGATCCACAAGGCCGCGGTCGATGTCGAAGGCAAGTTCATCAAGCAGTCAGGCGGGCGCGGGCAGTACGGCCACGTCGTGCTCACGCTCGAACCGATCGCCGCGGGCCTGGGATACCAGTTCGTCGACGCCATCAAGGGCGGCGTGGTGCCGCGCGAATTCATTCCGGCCGTCGACAAGGGCGTGCAGGAGAGCTTGCGCTCGGGCGTGCTGGCCGGCTACCCGGTGGTCGACGTGCGCGCCACCCTGACGTTCGGCTCGTATCACGACGTCGACTCCAACGAAAATGCATTTCGCATGGCCGGCTCGATCGCCTTCAAGGATGCGATGCGGCGCGCCGGGCCGGTGCTGCTCGAGCCGATGATGCAGGTTGAAGTCGAAACGCCGGAAGAATTCATGGGCAACGTCATGGGCGACCTGAGCGGGCGGCGCGGCATCGTGCAGGGGATGGACGAGATCCCGGGCGGCGGCGGCAAGCTGATCAGCGCGCTGGTCCCGCTCGCCGAAATGTTCGGCTACTCAACCACGCTGCGCTCGCTCACCCAGGGCCGCGCGACTTACTCGATGGAGTTCAAGCACTACGCCGCCGTGCCGCGCCATATCCTCGAGCAGGTGGCAGCGCTCGGCCACGGCTGACCGGCGCCGATCAGATCGCGGCGTTCCGCTTCGGCATGCGTCCCGACCACGCAAGCGGCAGCGCTACCAGTGCCGTCAGCGGCGCGATCCAGATATCGGGCGCGTGCATGGTCCACAGTGTGGCGCCGGTGATTGCGCACCACAGCGGCGGGATCGGCCACAACAGCCAATGTCCGGGGCGCGCCAACGCCAGCAGGCCCAGCGTGGCAAGCGCGGTCGGATCCGGCGCCATGGGGGAAAATTCATCTGCTTCCAGGGGCGGCCGCCGATGGCAACGAGCATCGGATAGCCGAGCAAGGCAAACGCCACCACGCCCAGTGCGGGGCGACGTATCGCGGCCCGCACGTGCGTGAAGGCAAAGCGCCCGCGCGCGCTGCCGAACCACAACAACAGCAGCGCCTGGAGCGCAAAGGCGATGCCGAAATGGGCGCCGGCCGAGTTGATGGCGGCATACCGCTGCGCATGGAATGCCCACGCCACCGACAGCGAGCAGGCTGCCAGCAGCACCGCCGCCACCCGGCCACTTCCGCGTGCGACATTGCAGACCCTTACACTAGTGATACGATCGCACTGCTTACGCTTGTTTAAAAAGGCATCCATGAAACTGCTGATTCGTTTTTTCGCCGGGGCGCACGCCGTCATCGCGGTGCTGTTCGTCGGCGTCGCGGTGATGCTGGTGGTGCTTGCCGTCAAGACGGCCTTGACGACGCTTGGTGCCGAGAATGACGAAAGCGCCAACGCCATCATCGAGACGATCGGCCTGCTGGCAGTGGCGGTCGTGTCGCTGCAGATCGCCCAGACGATCATGGAAGAAGAAGTCATCCGGGAAGCGCAGGTCAGCGCGCCGACGCGGGTGCGCCGCTACCTGTCGCGCTTTCTCGTGGTGGTGGTCGTGGCGCTGGCGGTGGAGGGGCTGGTGGCAACGTTCAAGGCGCTGCATCAAAGTCCGCAATTACTGCCGCACGCGGCGACCATTCTCGTTTCGGTCGGTTTCCTGCTGGCCGGCTGGGGCGCGTTCATCTGGTTCAACAAAGCGGCGGAGGAGCTCGAGCCGGAGGCGATGGCACAGGCGAAGAAGGAAGATGTGAAGCTGGAGTAGGACCAGCGTCGACGTGGATGCCGCGGCGTGTGCGATTTCTGCAGCGCCCGAATCGCAGTCGTGCGGCAGGCTAGCCGTTCTGCGTTCAAAATGACGTGTCGTTTATCAACTGCGGAGAACAAATGCGCATCGCCACCTATAACATCAACGGAATCGGCAGCCGGCTGCCGGCATTGCTGCAATGGCTGGACGAAAAGCAGCCGGACGTCGCCTGCCTGCAGGAATTGAAGGCGCCGCACGAAAAATTCCCCGAGGAGGCGATCAACGCCGCCGGCTACCAGGCTATCTGGCACGGCCAGAAGAGCTGGAACGGCGTGGCGATCCTGGTGCGCGGCACCGAACCGGTCGTCGAAGTCGGGCGCGGCCTGGCCGGCGACCCGGAAGACGCGCAAAGCCGCTATATTGAAGCCGCCGTCAATGGCGTGCTGATCGCCTGCCTGTATCTGCCCAACGGCAATCCTGCTCCCGGCCCGAAGTTCGACTACAAGCTGCAGTGGATGGAACGCCTGATCCTGCGCGGCGCCGAACTGGTGGCCAGCGGCTCGCCGGTCGTGCTGGCCGGCGACTTCAACGTCATCCCGACCGAGCTCGACGTCTACAAGCCCGAGCGCTGGGTCAACGACGCGCTGTTTCGCGCCGAAACGCGCGAAGCGTTCGGCCGGCTGATGGCGCAGGGCTGGACCGATTCGCTGCGCAGCATGCATCCGGACGAAAAAATCTTCACGTTCTGGGATTACTTCCGCGATGCCTACGGTCGCGACGCCGGCTTGCGCATCGACCACCTGCTGCTAAGTCCATCGCTGGCGGGCGAACTGAAAGCGGCCGGCGTCGACCGCGACGTGCGCGGGCGCGAGAAACCGAGCGACCATGCGCCGACCTGGATCGAACTGAAGCGGTAGCGGCAGGGACAAAGTCGTTTCGCCGGCATGATAAAGATGGCAAACTTGCAACAGTTACGGACGCGAGTATTGCCCCGGGCGCTAGTCCATACATGATCCATGCGGTCGACGATGTGCGTGTGGCGCCGCCGCCGCCGCCCACGCCGACCGCAGCGAGCCACCGATGCTTGCCGGCGCGCCGCTGCAGCGGCTCGGCGACATGCAGCTGAAAGCAAAAAGCTATGCAGCGGCCGAGAAGACGTTCCGCGAGGATCTGGCGCTGCGTCCGGCCAACGGTTGGGCGTTGAGTGGCTTGTCGAAAGCGCTGTCGGCGCAAGGCAAGACCGCTGACGCCCAGCGCACGCGGCGCGACCTGGCCGTCAGCTGGGCGGTTGCTGACAGCCAGTTGCGTACTCAATAGCGCCGACCAGTTCGAGATCACTCATCCGGGCGCCAGCGGTGGATGGTTGTCTCCAGGTCGGTGAAGTCGAGCGGCTTGACCATGTGCACATTGAAGCCGGCCGCCGATGCCGCTTCCTTGTCGCGCTGCTGCCCCCAGCCGGTTGCGGCGATCAGCAGCGCGCGCTTGCCCCACGGCTGCGTGCGAATCTGGCGCGCGACCTGATAACCGTTCATGCCCGGCAGGCCGATATCGAGAATAACGACGTCGGGCAGAAAGTCGGCGCCGGCCAGCAGCGCCGCGGCGCCGTCGTAGTGCTGGGCGACGGTAAAACCGAGCATCGTCAGCGCCATGCCGAGCATGTCGGCGGCATCGCGGTTGTCGTCGACCACCAGCACCCGCCGGGTGGCAGCGGCCGGGGTTACCGTCGCGGTCTCGATGGCGGCGCCGGCATCTGGCGCGGCGACGCCGCCTTGGTCGTGCGCCGCCAGCGGCAGCCGCAGCACGAATTCGCTGCCCTGGCCGACGCCGGCGCTGGCAACGTCGATGGTGCCGCCGTGTAGCGCGACCAGGCCCTTGACGAGCGACAGGCCAATCCCCAGGCCACCCTGTGAGCGTTCCAGCGCGGGCTCAAGTTGCGAGAACATCGTGAACACATTGGCCAGATGGTCAGCCGCGATGCCGATACCGTTATCGCGCACCGTCACGGCGACGTGGTCATCGGCCAAGGCCGCATCAAACCAGATCTGGCCGCCGTGCGGCGTATATTTCGCAGCATTGTTGAGCAGGTTCGTCAGGATCTGGGTCAGCCGGGTGGGGTCGGCGTCGACCAGCAGCGGCGTGTCCGGCAACTCGACGTGCAGCGCATGGCAGCTGGCGTCGATCAATCCGCGCGACGCTTCGATCGCGCTTAGCATGGCCGAGCCGACTTCGATTCGTTCGCAGCGCAGCTCGACGCGGCCCTGGGTGATGCGCGACACGTCCATCAGGTCGTCGACCAGGTGCGACATTTGCTGCATCTGGCGCTCGAACACTTCGCGCGCCCAGATCAGCTGCGGATCGTCGATCGCCTTGAGCTTGAGGATGTGGAGCACGTTCTGCATGGGCGCGAGCGGATTGCGCAATTCATGCGCGAGCGTGGCGAGGAACTCGTCCTTCTTGTGGTCGGCGCGCGCCAGTTCGGCGTTGGCATGGGTGAGCACGTCGCGGCTTTCCTCCAGCGCCTGCTGCGTTTCCGCCAGCGCCAGCAGAGACGCTTCGGCGTTGCGGCGCGCCAGCAGCAGTTCGCGTTCGTACGCGCGGCGGTCGGTGGCGATAAAGATCGCCAGCTCGATGTAGACGGTGTCGCCTTCCTGCCGGCGGAACATGTTCATCAAGGTCGGCAGCACCGAGGAATCGGCATGCCGGATATCGATCTGCACCTCGGCCACCGACCCTTGCATCTGCAACAGCGGCAACAGGTGGGTCTGATGGAACACCTTGCCGCCCATCGTGAACAGGTCCTGGATGCGACGCTTGCCGACCAGCTCGGCAGGTGGCCAGCCTACCCAGCCACAGAAGGTGTCGTTGCAGCGCAATATGCTGCCGCTTTTGTCGGCCAGCACCAGGCCGCACGCAGCCTTGTCGTACAGCCGCATGCTGGCCAGTTCGGCGCGGGGTGGTTCCACCTAGCGTGCCAGCGATGCCAGGAAGTTTTCCATCGCCTTGGCGCTGGCGCCGGGCGCGCTCAAATGGGGGCAATGGCCGACATTGTCGATGATCGCCAGCGCGCTCTGGGGCATCACCCGGTGCATGTACTGGCCGACCGACATCGGCGCGATCAGGTCGTCGTCGCACTGAACGATCAAGGCCGGCACGCGCGACCGGGCCAGTTCTGCGCGGTGGTCCGACAGGAACGCGACGCGCGCGAAATGCTTGGCGATGGTCGGGTCGGTGCGGCAAAAACTGTTGGTCAGCTCGACGCCAAGCTCCGGCTGCTCGGGGGCGCCCATGATCGCCGGCGCCATCGCGCTCGACCAGCCGAGGTAGTTGCTCTCGATGGTAGACAGCAGGCCTTCGATGTCTTCGCGCTCGAAGCCGCCGATGTAGTCGCCGTCGTTGATATAGCATGGCGATGGGCCGATCATCAGCTGAGCCATGAAGCGCTCGGGCGCTTCGATCGTCGCCAGCAAGCCGATCATGGCGCTGACCGAATGGCCGACGAAGATCACCGGTCCAACTACATTTTCGTCAATAATTTCGAGTAAGTCCGTTGCATACCCGTGCAAGCTGCTGTATTTCGTTTTGTCGTAAGCGGACAGGTCGGAAGCGCCGCTGCCGACCAGGTCGAACGTCAGCACCCGAGATCGCTTTTCGAACGCCGGCGCCAGCAGGCGCCACATGTTCTGATCACAGCCAAAACCGTGGGCAAACACCATTGTCACGTCGCCGTTGCCTGAGATGCGCACGTTATTTCGTTTCAAAGTATCCATAATGCTCTATCAGTTGAATAATCACGCGATTAACGATTATACAACTTGGATACCCAGAATCCGTGTCCTCTTGGCATCGCGTGTCGCTGCCGGTCGCATGCTGCGGCGCACCACACCGGGGTCAGACCAGTTGGTCTGACCCCGGTGGCGATGCGGCTTTCGAGAACAGCCGGCGCACCGAGCGGATCAGCCAGTGGAAGAGTGCAGCGACCGAGGCGACGACCATCGCGATGACGGTCGGCAGCACCGCGCCGAACGTCAAGGTCATGCCGAACACGAAGCCAAGCACATACTGGGCGCGGTAGGTGCGCACCAGCAGCGACACGACGAACAGGCCGAGGAAAATGACGGAAACCACCGGGAAATTCGACGAGAAAGCGAAGGCGAGCGCTGCGCCGTAGGCCAGCGCGCCGACAAACCCGGCCAGCATGCCGATGTGGGCGCCCGGCTGCTGGTCGGCACGACGCAGCATCCGGCCGACGAGAAACCAGGTCAGCGCGGGTATGAGCAGCATGCCCCACCAGTTGGAGATGGCCGGCAGGTCGGCGCGGTTCAGCATGTGATGCGCGGCGACACCGCCGTGCGCAAACTCCCAGCCGAGATGGACGAGCTCGAAAATGAGCCCGCATGCCGTCAGGATCAGGCGCGTACGGGCGGCGGGGAGAGCATTCATGCGGTTGACCTTCAAATGTGTAGTGCATGGCCCAGCGCGCGCAGCGCAGCTTCCTGCACCGCCTCGCCCAGGGTGGGATGGGCGTGGATGGTGCCGGCCACGTCTTCCAGTACGGCGCCCAGTTCGATCGACTGCGAGAACGCCGCGCTCAGCTCGGACACGCCGCGCCCGACCGCCTGCCAGCCGACAATGAGGTGATTGTCCTTGCGCGCCACCACGCGCACGAAGCCGTCGGTGCTTTCGATCGTCATCGCGCGGCCGTTGGCGGCGAACGGGAAGTTGGCGGACATGAAGTCGATGCCGGCGCGCTCGGCGTCTTGCGGCGTCATGCCGACCACCACGATTTCGGGATCGGTAAAGCATACCGCGGGAATCGCGCTTGGGGTGAAGTGGCGCCGCTTGCCGGAGATGATGTCGGCCACCATCTCGCCTTGCGCCATGGCCCGGTGCGCCAGCATCGGCTCGCCCGTGATGTCGCCGATCGCCCATACGTGGCGCATCGACGTCTGGCACTGGTTGTCGACCCGCACGGCGCGCCCGTTCATGTCCAGCAGCAGGTTTTCCAGGCCCCAGCCGGTCGTCGCCGGCCGCCGGCCGACGGCCACCAGCACGCGGTCCGCTTCCAGGCCGGTCTCGTTGGCGGCCGCGTCGCGGATGCGCACGGCGTCGCCGGCCGCGTTCAATCCTTCCACGTTGCAGCCTAGATGCACGTCGATGCCGAGCCGCTTCAGCGCCGCGCCAACGGGCTTCGACAATTCTTCGTCGTACGCAGGCAGGATGCGGTCCATCGCTTCGACCACCGCCACCTGCGCGCCAAGCTTGCGGTAGGCGATGCCAAGTTCAAGGCCGATGTAGCCGGCGCCGACCACCACCAGCCGCTTTGGCAGCGTGGCCGGCGACAGCGCTTCGGTGGCCGACACGACGGCGCCGCCAAACGGCATGAACGGCAGCTCGACCGCCTGCGAACCGGTCGCCAGCAACAGGTGCTGGCAATGAATGCGCATCGGCTCCTCGACGCCGACCAGCTTGAGCTCGACGGTCTTGCCGTCGACGACCCTGGCCCAGCCCTTGACCACCTGCACGCCGTTTTTCTTCAGCAGCACGCCGACGCCGCCGGTCAGCTTCTTGACGATGCCATCCTTCCACTGCACCGTGCGGCCGATGTCGATGCGGGCGGCGTCGGCCTTGATGCCCAGCGGCGAGTTGTTGGCGTAGTGGCGCACCTTGTCGAATTCCTCGGCCGCATGGATCAGCGCCTTCGACGGGATGCAGCCGATGTTCAGGCAGGTGCCGCCCAGGCTGTCGCCTTCGACCAGGATGGTGGCAATGCCGAGCTGGCCGGCGCGGATGGCGGCGACGTAGCCGCCAGGGCCGCCGCCGATCACCAGCAAGGTGGTGGTTGCTGAATTCATGCCTTACTCCACGAACAGGGTGGCGGGGCTTTCGAGATAGCCGCGGATCGCTTGCACGAACTGGGCCGCATACATGCCGTCGACGACGCGGTGGTCGAACGAACACGACAGGTTCATCATCTTGCGCGCGACAACGGCGCCGTCGCGGATCACCGGCCGTTCGACCATGCGGTTGACGCCGACGATCGCCACTTCCGGGCTGTTGATGACCGGCGTGGTGACGATGCCGCCAAGCGCGCCCAGGCTGGTGATCGTGATGGTCGAGCCGGACAGCTCCTCGCGCAGCGCCTTGCCGCTGCGGGCCGCTTCGGCCAGGCGCGCCACCTCAAGCGCGCTCGACCATGGATCGCGCGCTTCGGCATGGCGCACCACCGGCACCATCAGGCCGGGCTCGGTCTGCGTGGCGATGCCGATATGCACCGGCTCGAAGCGCGTCACGATGCCGGCGTCGTCATCGAAGCGGGCATTGACCTGCGGGAAGCTGCGCACCGCCAGCACGATGGCGCGCATCAGCAGCGGCAGCAGGGTCAGGCGGCCGCGCTCGGCGCCCCAGCGCGTGTTCAGCTGCGTGCGCAGCGCCTCTATTTCAGTGACGTCGATTTCCTCCACGTACGTAAAGTGGGGAATGCGACGCTTGGCGTCCTGCATCTTTTCGGCGATCTTGCGGCGCAGGCCGATGATCGGCACGGTCTGCTCGCCGCTCAGTTCGGCGTAGCGCTCGGCCACCGCGCCGGCTGTCGGCTTGCCGCCGCGCGCCACGTAGGCGTCGAGGTCGGCATGGGTGATGCGCCCGGCGGCGCCGCTGCCGAACACGTACTGCAGGTCGATGCCGAGGTCCCAGGCGCGCAGGCGCACCGCGGGTGGAGCCAGCGGCTTTTCGCCGGCCGGGCGCGTCGCGTGGGCAGGCGCCGCCGGCGTTGCCGCTTTGGCGGCGGCCAGCACCGGAGCGATCACCGGCGCTGCCTGCTGCTTGATCTGTGCCGGCGGCGGTGGCGCAACTTCGGCCAGCACCGCTTCGCGCGGCGCAGCGGCAGCCTTGCCGGCCACCACGTTGCCGGCGCCTTCGACTTCGAGGCGAATCAGCTCGGCGCCCACCGCCAGCGCCTGGCCCAGCGCGCCGCCGAGGGCCACCACGGTGCCGTGCACCGGCGACGGAATCTCGACGGTGGCCTTGTCGGTCATCACGTCGGCCAGCACCTGGTCT
The DNA here is from genome assembly GCF_049897565.1 of Massilia sp. TWR1-2-2. NCBI lineage: Bacteria > Pseudomonadati > Pseudomonadota > Betaproteobacteria > Burkholderiales > Oxalobacteraceae > Massilia > Massilia sp. TWR1-2-2. The sequence continues at coordinate 48,899 of NZ_JAFCWM010000029.1, forward strand.
TCGACCACGCTATCGCCGGGTTGCACGCGCCAGGCGACAACTTCCACTTCCGCGATGCCTTCGCCCAGGTCGGGCATCTTGATCACATGAATGCCCATGTCAGACTCCGATCGCACGTTTGAAGGCTTCGCCGACGCGGTCGGGGCCGGGGAAATACGCCCATTCCTGCGCGTGCGGATACGGCGTGTCCCAGCCGGTGACGCGCTCGATCGGCGCTTCGAGGTGGTAGAAACAATGTTCCTGCACCAGCGCGCACAGTTCGGCGCCAAAGCCGCTGGTGCGCGTCGCCTCGTGCACGACGACGCAGCGGCCGGTTTTTTTCACCGAGTTGACGATGGTGTCGAGGTTGAGCGGCCAGATGCTGCGCAGGTCGATGATCTCGGCGTCGATGCCCGTCTCGCGCGCGGCGGCATCCGACACGAACACCATGGTGCCGTAGGTGATGACGGTGAGCGCGGCGCCTTCGCGGAAGATCGACGCCTTGTCGAGCGGCACCGTGTAGTAGCCTTCCGGCACTTCGCCGAGCGGGTGCTTGGACCACGGCACCACCGGCTGGTCGTGGTGGCCGTCGAACGGGCCGTTGTAGAGCCGCTTTGGTTCAAGGAAGATCACCGGGTCGTCGTTCTCGATGCATGAGATCAACAGGCCCTTGGCGTCGTACGGATTCGACGGCATCACCGTGCGCAGGCCGCAGACGTGGGTGAACATCGCCTCCGGGCTCTGGCTGTGGGTCTGGCCGCCGTAGATGCCGCCGCCGCAAGGCATGCGGATCGTCATCGCCGCGGTAAATTCGCCGGCCGAGCGGTAGCGCAGCCGCGCCGCCTCCGACACGATCTGGTCCGACGCCGGATAAAAATAATCGGCGAACTGGATTTCGACCACCGGCCGCAGGCCGTAAGCGGCCATGCCGACCGCGGTGCCGACGATGCCGCCCTCGGAGATCGGCGCGTCGAACACGCGGTTCTTGCCGTACTTGGCCTGCAGGCCGTCGGTGCAGCGGAACACGCCGCCGAAGTAGCCGACGTCCTGGCCGTAGACGACGACGTTGTTGTCGCGCTCGAGCATCACGTCCATCGCCGACCGCAAGGCCTGGATCATCGTCATCGGCACTGTTTTAATGTCTGGATCTCTGCGCACGCTCACACTCCCAGTTGTTGACGCTGCCGGCGCAGGTGCTCGGGCATGTCCTTGTAGACGTCTTCGAACATCGACGCGGCGCTCGGCACGCGGCCATTGGCCAGCGTGCCGAACTGCTCGGCCTCCTTTTGCGCGGCGACGATTTGCGCTTCCAGTTCGGCCTGCGTGGCCGCATGCTCGGCGTCCGACCACAGGCCGCGCTTGCTCAGGTGCAGGCGCAGGCGGGCGATCGGGTCGCCCAGCGGGAAGTGCGCCCAGTCGTCGGCCGGCCGGTACTTCGACGGGTCGTCCGACGTCGAGTGCGGCCCGGCGCGGTAGGTGACCCACTCGATCAAGGTAGGGCCGAGGTTGCTGCGGGCGCGCTCGGCGGCCCATTTCGAGGCGGCGTACACCGCCAGGAAATCGTTGCCGTCGACGCGCAGCGAGGCGATGCCGCTGCCGACGCCGCGCGCGGCGAAGGTGACGCTCTCGCCGCCGGCCAGCGCCTGGAAGGTCGAGATCGCCCACTGGTTGTTGACGACGTTCAAGATCACCGGCGCCCGATAGACGTGGGCAAAGGTGAGGGCGGTGTTGAAGTCCGACTCGGCGGTGGCGCCGTCGCCGATCCAGCCGGAAGCGATTTTCGTGTCGCCCTTGATGGCTGATGCCATCGCCCAGCCGACCGCCTGCACGAACTGCGTCGCCAGGTTGCCGGAAATAGTGAAGAAGCCCTTCTCGCGCACCGAGTACATGACCGGCAGCTGGCGCCCCTTGAGCGGGTCGCGCTCGTTCGACAGCAGCTGGCAGATCATCTCGACGAGCGAGAAATCGCGCGCCATCAGCAGGCTTTGCTGGCGGTAGGTCGGGAAGTTCATGTCGCCATCCTGCAGCGCCAGTGCGTGGGCGGTGCCGATCGCTTCCTCGCCGAGCGAGGTCATGTAGAACGACATCTTCTTCTGGCGCTGGGCGATGACCATGCGCGCGTCGAAGATGCGCGTTTTCATCATCGTGCGCAGACCGAAGCGCAGCATGTCGCTGTCGATGTCCGGCGCCCACGGGCCGCAGGCATTGCCGTCGTCGTCGAGCACGCGGACCAGCGTGGAGGCGAGCTCGGCGGTGTCGGCCGCCAGCACGTCGACTGGCGGGCGCTGGACCGCGCCGGCGGCGCTGAGGTAAAGATAAGAAAAATCCGTCTTGCATCCCGGGCGGCCGGTAGGCTCCGGGACGTGCAGTGTCAGAGGCTTACTCTGATTCATGAAGCTTCCCCTTGGTAAGGTGATGTGCGCCCAAGAGAATAACAAATTGTTTACGCGACAGGAGTACGGCGCGCGCAAATATTTATCGTGCAGTGCAATATATTCGGGCAAACTATCTGGCGTCGGCGCGATCTAACGGGAATATCCCTTCCCCGCCCCTGGACCCGGGACGAGCCGTATCCAACCATTTCCCAGGCAACACAGCGCTGCGACTTTAGTTTCGGGATAACGTGTCGCCATAACGCCGGAGAGGTCGGAATCCCATGCACAAAAACACGGGAAATCCTGTCCCTGCCTCGAGCCAAGTCATTCTGATGTCATCCGCTACGATCGTTTTGGTTTCCATAGCATCCGTCCATTCAGGTAATGTAGGCGAAATAGTAATCCGCCAACAGCAGGCTCGACCTCGACTTTACGCTAACAGCTGATCGGCCAGATTGTGAAGGTCCGAGGCACAAATATCTGGGAGCGACGCCAGAGAAAAGGGCTGGTTGCCTTTGCGCTCCAGGAAAGCGGTTTGCATTCCTGCCCAAGCCGCACCAGCGACATCCCAGGGATGCGCCGCAACCAGCATGCAATCTTGTTCGGAAACCTGCATCTCCCGCGCCGCCCACTGATACACCTCGCAATGCGGTTTATACTTTGCGACGCTTTCCACACTGAGCTGACGCTCGAACATTGGCGTAAGGCCAGCGTGCTCGAGCTGCGACTTACTCGCGGCGACACTTGAATTGCTCAAGCTCGCCATCCGAAATCCTGATCGCTTAAGACGAGAAAGACTATCAAGAACGTCGCGGTGAGGCGCTAACTTGAGCATTGGCTCAAGCGCATCGTGCGCCTGCTCCAGGTCGAGCATAACTTCCCTATTGCGGGCCAACATCATCAGCGTCGCCGCGCCGACGTCGGCAAACGCTTCGTACTTGCCGCCGACTGTAAGAACGAGCGAATACTGGAGCATCGTTGTGAACCACAAACGCGATGCGCCATTTTCCAATAGAACCTCGTCGATGCTTTCCTCGAGCGGCGCCAAGTCGAGCAACGTTTCGTTGACATCAAAAAGAAGAACTGCTGGCCGACTGTGGTGTGGCATGTTCATGTCCAACCCCCTCCTCAGTTGTAACCTATCGATGCATCCGGATTCAGCCCCAGCGCCAAACTCGGCGGGGCTGAGACTGCACGCGCTTTACTTTGCCGGCATATCCTTGTAAGCAGTGTTTGCGGTCGGAACCGAGAACTGGAGCTTTTGCATGTATGGCGGCATCGTGCCAGCCATACTTTGCTTGATCGCATCAGCGTAAAATTTGCGCGCCGCGGCCGGCGTCTTCTTTCCGTGCGCGACGTCGTGTGCAAGGTTGATAGCGAGGAAGTTTGCTTCTTCCTTGTCGCAACGGGCTGACATTTCGCCATTGGTGCGTTCTAGAACAACGCTACCGTCGTACTGGGCCATCTCATCGTACCTGTCAGGTTTTACGCGGAAATCGATAAACTGCTGCATGACATCGCCGTGGGCCATTGGAAAATCATGGGGCACCGATTGCTTGTAGATGATCGTGCGTTTCCAGGGCAAGTTGTTGTGCCACACGAGCATGCTGGCAGTTGCTTCATGCGGCGCACCGTACTTGGTCATCGTCTTCTTGATGACTTCCTTGGTGACATCCGGCCACGATGCGGTCATGGACGTGACAGCGGCAGCGTCCAGTTTCGCCGAGGGCGCGTCCGCAGCAGTGACCGCACTGCAAGCAACAGCAAAAACCAAAGGCAGCAAAGCAACTCTTCTCATTTTATTCTCCTGGTATAGTTTTAATTCAGGCAACAGATCACAGTAGTGTGCCAGTGCCGAACTTGTTTTATACCCGTCCACCAATAACAGGTCTGTCAGTTCACACACTTAAAACCGACAACTAGCGATCAGGCGTGCCTTGATTAGCCAACGGGGCACCAGATGCGGAAAGTCCGATGCGGCGCGAGCGCAAGGGAGTTACCGCCTTTTTTAAGCAACATTTTCAGAGCAACTGTATCGACGCGGGGGGCAGAATCGTTAAGCACGGCGCCGGCAACAGCGGCTTTGCGCGATTGTGGCAAGCGGTCGATGCCGGTTGGCCGCAATTGCTGTTCCCGCTGGGCTAGCAGCGCATCAACTGACCCGAGATCACTTCTGGCGACGGATTCAGGAAAGTCGGCAAGGGCAAAAATCGGACACTGCAGGACGTCAAGAATCGGAAAACTGGGCTTAGCAGGGCGTTGAAAAAGGCATGAATACCTTCGGGTTTTATCGATGATCAGTCGAAATTTATCGATCCAAACCCGCATGCCTCCTGAGAACCAAGTTCTAGCCGCTTTTCAGGGCGA
>NZ_JAFCWM010000030.1:0-53393 GCF_049897565.1 Massilia sp. TWR1-2-2
AACGACCCGGACGAAAGTTCGCCCGGGTCGTTAAAGCAGTAGCGCAGCGCTATCCCGAAAAACGATTGACGAAAAAGACGACTGAGGAAAAAAAAGCTTAACTTAGCGGCATTAGGGTCTGACGGGGGCACCGAGTCCCCGCTCGGTCAGACCCCGGTTTGACTAGTGGCAGTGCGGCGGCTTAGAACTTGTGCCACATCCGCGCGAAGTACGACGTGCCGTTCAAGCCGAACTGCACGCTCTCGTACTTGAAGCCGTTGTCGGTCTCGTTAGGATCGTGCGCGGTTGGCTTGACGTTGAAGATGTTGGCCGCGCCGACGGTAAACTTGGTCTTCGGCGTGAACGCGTAAGTGAACGCCAGGTCGGCCGACGTCTTCGGCTCATACTTCATCAGCGGCGTCGGCGGACCGGAGAAGGTGCCGAGCGACTGCGGGCCGAAGTGGATGATCTTCAGTTCCGTGTTCACTTTGCCCAGCGTGTAGTCGAGGCCCAAGGTGGCCTTGCGGCGCGGGCCGCCCTGCTCGATGAACAGGCGCTCGCGCTCCGACAGCAGCACGTCCTCGAAACCTGCCAGCGATGGCGGCGCCTTGATGTTGGTCACATCGGTGGTGCTGAAGTTCAGCGCCAGGAAGGTATTGAGCTTGCCGCCCATGACATCGCTCTTGTTCGCCACCGTCAGGTCCAGGCCCTGGGTGCGCGTGTCGATCGAATTGACGAAGAACTGCGCCGACGCCACGCCCAGGTTCAGCAGGATGTCGCCGAGAGCCGGGTAGTTGTCCGAGTCGAAGCGGCCCGACAGCACGATGCGGTCGTCGATGTTGATGCGGTACAGGTCGGCCGTTACCGAGGTCGACGCCGTCGGGGTCCAGGTCGTGCCGAGCGTGAAGCTCTTCGACTTTTCTTCCTTCAGTTTTGGAATACCGGCCGCGTTGGTGACGTTACCGCCATTTGGCGCGAACACCACGTCCTTGGCAACGCCGCCGACGAAGTCGGTGAACGTCGACGAGAAGTACACCTGCTGCAGCGACGGCGCGCGGAAGCCCGTGCTGGCCGAGCCGCGCAGCAGCACCGCGTCGGCCAAGCGGAACGAAGCGGCCAGCTTGCCCGTGACGGTGGAGCCGAAGTCGCTGAATTTCTCGTAACGCACGGCGCCTTGCAGCTTGATGCGGTCGGTGACGTCGGCCTCGAGGTCGAGGTAGGCGGCGCTGCTGTGGCGGCCCTTGTCGGTGGCGTCGCTCGGCTGGAAGCCGGGGAAGCCCTGGCTGCCGGCGTTGCCGCCGGAGCCGAGACCGTCGACGTCGTTGTACGAGCCTGGCTCGCCGGCGAAGATCTTGTAGTTCTCCTTGCGGTACTCGGCGCCCAGCGCGACGTTCAGGCCACCGAGTATGTCGCCGTAGAAGCGGCTGATGTCGGCGTTGGTGGTCAGCTGCTCGAACTCGAAGCCGCCGGCGTTGAACTGGCTCGGGCTGATGCCTTTGCCGCCGGCCAGCAGATTCTTGTTGGCGATCGACGCGTTCAGCGTATTGCTGATGTTGTAGACCATCTTGTTGAAGCCATAGGTCTGCGACAGGTCGGCATTCCATTCGCCGGCACGGGTGCGGTAGCCGATCGTGCCGAAGCGGTCGTCGACGTCGGCGTTGATGAATGGCGCGAAGCCGTTCGGGTACATTGCCGCCGAATTTTTCGACGGGATGTCGTCCGAGCCGATGCCGCCGCGGCCCCATGCCGCGCTCGAGCCGTAGCGATCCTGCACGCCGGCGGTGAAGTAGACGCGGCCGGCGGCGCCGGTCGGGATTTCGCCGTTGACGTACAGCGTGCGGTTCTTCACCAGCGAATCGCCGATGATGCGCGGGCTGTCGTCGACTTCGCGATTCGAGCGGCCGCGGTTGAGCACTTCGGCGGTGATGCCGATGACGCCCTTGTCGCCGACCTGCAGGCCGCAGTAGGCCGAGCCTAGGTAGTTGCGGCCGTCGCCCTCCGAATACTGGCCGGCGCCGACAACGGTTTCGCAGCCGAGGCTTTTCTTCATGTCGATGTTGATCACGCCGGCGATCGCGTCCGAGCCGTACTGGGCGGCGGCGCCGTCCCGCAGCACCTGCACATTTTTGATCGCCAGCAGCGGGATCGCATTCATGTCGGTGCCGGTGTTGCCGCGGTTGCGCGCGCCGAAGATGTTGACCAGCGCGGTCGTGTGGCGGCGTTTGCCGTTCATCAGTACGAGTGTCTGGTCCGAGCCAAGGCCGCGCAGCGCTGCCGAGTCAATCAGGTCGGCGCCGTCGGCGCCAGTCTGGCGGGTCGAGTTAAACGACGGCGAGATGTAGGTCAGCGTCTGGGCCAGGTCGAACTGGCCTCCCTGTTCGGCGATCTTCGTCATCGGGATGAAATCGACTGGCACTACCGTTTCGGTGGCCGAGGTGTTGGCGGCGCGGCGCGAACCGACCACATTGACGGTCTGCATGTCGTCCTTGGCGACGGCGCCGGCGCTCTGCGCGAAGGCGGCGGGCGAAAAGGCGGCGAGGGCGGCGCTGCCGTACAGGCTGAGCAGGATGGCTTTACGGAGGGTACTTGGCTGGAACACGCGGCTTCTCCAAAATGAAAAATTTCATTTTAAACACTTGAACCTGTGTCGATGCGGCGAGTGTGAAAATACCACAACGTTATCCAGATATAGGCAAAACGAATAGGTTATCCGACCTAATTTGTGCTAGTGCAACATCGGGGTCAGACCTAGGTCTGACCCCGACGTGTTGGTAACGAGTTGAACGTTTCCTGCCCGAGGGGCAGCTTACTTGGCGATCGCTTGCAAAAGCAAGAAGCCTTCGTGGCGGATGGCGCTTTGCGCCTCGGCCAGCGCCTTGCTGGCCTTGATAAATGCGGCGCGCTGCATGTCCTTGCGCTCGGCGGCGGTGGCGACGGGGGCGCGCTGCTCGCGCATGCTGGGCCCGCTGTTATACATCTGGTAGACGACTTTCTTGCCGTAGTCGGAGGCATAGAAGCGTGCCATCTCGGTTGCCGTCTCGGCGCTGATGGTGCGTGCCAGCGGATAGGCCAGGCGCGCATAGATTTGCGCCGGCGGCACTTTTTCGAGCTTGGCGTATGCGGTATTGCGTTGCGCGTCGGTGGCGTAGCGGCTCGAGCCGGTAATCGATCGCATCATCTTTTCCGCCTGCATCGCCTTCAGCAAATCGGACACGGCATTGACGTGGCCAACGGTGATGACGCCTGCAGCCGGCGCCGGCGCCGATGTTGGCGCCGCGGCGAACGTGACAGGGGAAGCGGCGATCAGCGCCGCCAGGCCAAGCGTTGTCATCAATCTCATCATGTACCTTTTAGATAATGTTTTTCGCGTGCAATCATATCCGGCAAAAGCGCGGCGGACAAGAACGATTTCAACCGTGTCCCACGTTGCCCCCGGAAGCGTAATTCGCTCGTTCCAAAACCGGGGTCAGACCAGGTTAAAAGCAGGCCGGCGCGCGATCGACCGAATATCAAACGGGTCTGACCCCGATTTTTCTGAGGAGGCGAGCGCAGCACTTGGGTTTGCTTGTTTGGCGTGCGCGGTGGGTTATACTGGGTTTATATACAGTCCTTTAATGCCGCACCTCAAGTCATGCCGTCCTCTTCCTCTACGCCAGCGACCAGCCTGCCCGACTATGCCGAGCTGTTTTGCCTGTCGAACTTTACCTTCCTGCAAGGCGCTTCGCACGCCGAGGAGTTGGTTGCGCGCGCCGTTCAGCTCGGCTACTCGGCGCTGGCGCTGACCGACGAGTGTTCGCTCGCCGGCGTCGTGCGCGCCCACGCCGAGGCGAAAAAAGCCGACCTGCAGCTGCTGATCGGCGCCCATTTTCACCTGAACAACGTCGACGGCAACGCGGCGCTGTCGCTGGTGCTGCTGGCACAGAACCGCAACGGCTACGGCAACCTCGCCGAGCTGATCACCATCGCCCGCACGCGCACCGAGAAGGGCACCTACCTGCTCACGCCGGCCGACTTCGCCGCGCCGCCGCCTACCCACGCGCACCTGCAGGGCATGCCCGATTGCCTGGCGATATTGCTGCCGGCCTACCCCGGTCACGATGCCGCCGACGCCGACCGCCTGCACCGACAGGCCGCGTGGATGGCGGCGACGTTTCCCGGCCGCAGCTGGATTGGCCTGAACCTGCTGCACCGCGCCTACGACGACGCCCACCGCGCCACGATCGAGGAAGTGGCGTGGCAGCACGCGTTGCCGATCACGGCGGTCGGCCACGTCTGCATGCACGTGCGCTCGCGCAAGCCCTTGCAGGACACGCTGTCGGCGATCCGCATCGGCAAGCCCGTGGCCGAGTGCGGCTATCAGCTGGCCCAGAATGCCGAGCAACACCTGCGCGCGCGCCTGCGCCTGGCCAATATCTACGCCCCCGAGGCGCTGGCCGAAACGGTGCGCATCGCGCGCCTGTGCACCTTCTCGCTCGACGAGTTGCGCTACGAATATCCGAACGAGGTGGTGCCGGACGGCCATACGCCGGCCAGCTACCTGCGCAGCGAAACCTATATCGGCGCGCACCGGCGTTTTCGCGAAGGCATCCCGGCCAAGGTGCAGGCGCAGATCGAGCACGAGCTGGCGCTGATCGGCGAGATGCGCTACGAACAGTATTTCCTCACCGTCTACGACATCGTCCGCTTCGCGCGCTCCAACAACATCCTGTGCCAGGGCCGCGGCTCGGCGGCCAACTCGGCGGTGTGCTATTGCCTGGGCATCACCGAGGTCGATCCGGCCCGCGCCAACCTGCTGTTCGAACGCTTCATCTCGAAGGAGCGCAACGAGCCGCCCGACATCGATGTCGACTTCGAGCACCAGCGCCGCGAAGAAGTGATCCAGTACATCTACAATAAATACGGTCGCACCCGCGCCGCGCTGGCGGCGGTGGTGATCAGCTACCGGCCCAAGAGCGCGCTGCGCGACAGTGGCCGCGCGCTCGGCATCGACCTGGCCATCGTCGAAAAAGTGGCCAAGACCCATCACTGGTTCGACAGCAAGCAGGACCTGGTGAACCGGCTGGCGGAAAGCGGGCTCGATCCGCAGTCGAGCCTGGCGCAGCAGTGGGCGACGCTGGCGCAGCTGCTGCTGGGCTTTCCGCGCCACCTGTCGCAGCACCCGGGCGGCTTCGTCATCGCCCAGGGCAAGCTGTCGCGCCTGGTGCCGATCGAAAACGCCACGATGGCCGAGCGCAGCGTCATCGAGTGGGACAAGAACGACCTCGAGGAACTCGGCCTGATGAAGGTCGACGTGCTGGCGCTGGGCATGCTGTCGATGCTGCGCCGCGGCCTCGAGCTGATCGGCACGCGCCACGGCACCGTGTTCGAGATGCAGGACATTCCGCCCGACGACACGCCGACCTACGACATGATCTGCGCGGCCGACACGGTCGGCGTGTTCCAGATCGAATCGCGCGCGCAGATGAGCATGCTGCCGCGCCTGTTGCCGCGCAAGTTCTACGACCTGGTCATCGAGGTGGCGCTGGTGCGGCCCGGCCCGATCCAGGGCGGCATGGTGCACCCGTACCTGAAGCGGCGCCAGGGCCTCGAGCCGGTGCATTACCCGAAGCCGGAAATCCGCGCCGCGCTCGAGCGCACCTTGGGCGTGCCGATCTTCCAGGAGCAGGTGATGCAGGTGGCGATCCTGGCGGCCGGCTTCACGCCCGGCGAAGCGGACCAGCTGCGCCGCGCGATGGCGGCGTGGAAGCGCAAGGGCGGCCTGGAAACGTACTACCAGCGCATCGTCGGCGGCATGCTCGAGCGTGGCTACGAGCTCGAGTTTGCCGAAGCGATCTTCAGCCAGATCCAGGGTTTCGGCGAATACGGTTTTCCGGAGTCGCACGCCGCCAGTTTCGCGCTGTTGGCCTACGCCAGCTCGTGGATGAAGCGGCACGAGCCGGGCGCCTTCCTGTGCGCGCTGCTCAACAGCCAGCCGATGGGCTTCTACAGCCCGTCGCAGCTGGTGCAGGACGCGCGCCGCCACGGCGTCGAGGTGCGCCCGGTCGACATCGCCATCAGCGGCTGGGACTCGACACTCGAGGAGGTCGACGAGTCGCGCGCCAGCCAGCCGGCGGTGCGGCTGGGCTTGTCGTTGCAGCGCGGCATGCGCCGCGACGTCGCCGCGCGCATCGAGGACGCGCGCGCGATCCGGCCGTTCGACAGCGTGGCCGACCTGGCGCGCAGGGCCGGCCTCGACCGCGGCGACCTGCAGGTGCTGGCGGCGTCGAACGCGCTGGAGTCGCTGGCCGGCAACCGTCGCCAGGCGCTGTGGCAGGCGGTCGGCGCCGTGCCGGACAAGGACCTGCTGCGCCCGACCACGCCTGACGAGGCGACGCCGCAATTGCGCGCGCCGACCGAGGGCGACGAGATCGTCGGCGACTACCGCTCGCAGGGGCTGACCTTGGGGCGCCATCCGCTGGCGCTATTGCGACCGCAATTGCTCAAGCAGCGCTTCATGACGGCGGCCACCTTGCACGACTACAAGAACGGCCAGCTGGCGCGCGCCTGCGGCATCGTCACCGTGCGCCAGCGGCCCGGCACGGCCAAGGGCGTGCTGTTCCTGACGCTCGAAGACGAGACCGGTAATGTCAACGTCATCGTCTGGCCGAGCCTGGTGGAAGAGCAGCGCCGCGAAGTGCTGCGCGCGCCGCTGCTGGGCGTGTACGGCGTGTGGCAACGGGAAGGGCAGGTGCGCCACCTGGTGGCCAAGCGGCTGGTGGACATGTCGGCGCTGCTGGGCCGGCTGGGCACCCAGAGCCGCGATTTCTGCTGAGGAATCGCTGGGGCAAACGAAACGCTGGGGTCAGGTCTGACATTCGGACATTCACGCGTGAATGTCCGAATGTCAGACCTGACCCCAGCTTTTTTGCTAGCCCGGTCTGTTGCAGCTTGCCTGTTACGCCGCGCCGGTGCCGTAGTAGCCGTGGATCTGGCTGGCCCAGCTCTGGTCAGCCATGTCGGGCCAGTTGTCGGTGTCGAAGCCGGGCGCGGACTCGATCTTGGCCTTGTCCATATTCATCGTCATGCGGTGATTTGCCGGGTCCAGCGTCAGGGCCTGGAACGGCACCGCGAACAGCTTTTCACCAATCCCCAGCACGCCGCCGCTCGACATCACGACGTAGGCGACTTTGCCGCTGCGCATGTCGAGCATGAATTCCTTGATCTCGCCAAGGTGTTCATTTTTCAGGTTGTGGACGTGATCGCCAATCAGCGTGTCGGCGCCCATCAGTTCAGGACCTGGGCCTTTGTGGTTCTTGTTCGAATACATGCCGAGGGTGTCGCGGTTCAGATAAGACATGGTGGCCTCCTTGTAAAAAGAACCAGCATGCGTTAAGCGCACGCATGGGTCTGTTCGCTCGCGCACACTCCCGCGCCGGCGTACGGCGCCGGCGCGCCGTGCATGGGCCACGCGACAGGGCTCGCCCGACCACGCGGCGCTGGTGGCAATTTGCCTTGTTTTGCCGAAGGTTTGGCCGGTTTAAGGTATAATTTCAATTTCCCGCACGTGCCGTTCGGCACCATCTGCAATGACCAAATTTGTCTTCGTCACCGGTGGCGTTGTGTCTTCCCTTGGAAAAGGGATTGCCGCCGCCTCTCTCGCCGCGATCCTCGAATCGCGCGGCCTTAAAGTCACCATGCTCAAGCTCGATCCGTACATCAACGTCGATCCTGGGACGATGAGTCCGTTGCAGCATGGCGAAGTGTTCGTCACCGACGACGGCGCCGAGACCGATCTTGACCTCGGCCACTACGAGCGCTTCATCAGCACGCGCATGAAAAAGGTGAACAACTTCACCACCGGCCAGATCTACGAATCGGTGATCCGCAAGGAACGCCGCGGCGAGTACCTCGGCAAGACGGTGCAGGTCATTCCGCACATCACCAACGAGATCCAGGACTACATCTACCGCGGTGCCGAAGGCGCCGACATCGCGCTGGTCGAAATCGGCGGCACCGTCGGCGACATCGAATCGCTGCCGTTTCTCGAGGCGGCGCGCCAGCTGTCGCTGCGCGCCGGCCGCAAGTCGGCCGCCTTCGTGCACCTGACGCTGGTGCCGTACATCGCCTCGGCGGGCGAACTGAAAACCAAGCCGACCCAGCACAGTGTGCAAAAGCTGCGCGAGATCGGCATCTCGCCGAACGCGCTGCTGTGCCGCGCCGACCGCCCGATTCCGGCCGACGAGCGCGCCAAGATCTCGCTGTTCTCGAACGTCGAAGAAGCGGCCGTCATCTCGGTGTGGGACGTCGACACCATCTACAAGGTGCCGCAGGTGCTGCATGACCAGGGTCTCGACGAGATCATCCTCGAAGCGCTCGGCATGGAAGCGCCGCCGGCCGACCTGTCGATGTGGACCAAGCTGATCCACGCGCTGGAAAATCCGAAGACGGACGTCACCATCGGCATGGTCGGCAAGTACGTCGACCTGACCGAGTCGTACAAGTCGCTGACCGAAGCGCTGCGCCACGCCGGCATCCATACTGAAAGCCGCGTCAACATCGAGTACCTCGATTCGGAAGACATCGAGACCAAGGGCTGTGCCCACCTGGCCAAGTACGATGCAATCCTGGTACCGGGCGGCTTCGGCAAGCGCGGCGTCGAGGGCAAGATCATGGCCGCCCGTTTTGCGCGTGAAAACAACATCCCCTACCTCGGCATCTGCCTGGGCATGCAGGTCGCGCTGATCGAGTACGCGCGCCACATGGCCGGCATGGCGAACGCCAACTCGACCGAGTTCGATCCGGACACCGACCAGCCGGTCGTGGCCCTCATCAACGAGTGGCAGAACCACGACGGCAAGGTCGAAAAGCGCGACGAGCGCTCCGACCTGGGCGGCACCATGCGCCTGGGCGCCCAGACCTGCGCGGTCAACCCTGGCACGCTGGCCGCCGAAATCTACGGCAGCGTCGTCACCGAGCGCCATCGCCACCGCTACGAAGCGAACAACCACTATCTGGCGCGCGTCGAAGCGGCCGGCCTGATCGTGTCGGCACGCACCCCGACCGAAGACCTGTGCGAAATCATGGAACTGCCGCGCAGTGTGCACCAGTGGTACATGGGCGTGCAGTACCACCCGGAGTTCAAGTCGACCCCGCGTACCGGCCACCCGCTGTTCATTTCGTTCATCAAGGCAGCGCTCGCGCACAAGGCTGCGGCGTCCGCGCCGGCCCTGCGCGCCGTCACCGAACCAGTTTTGCAAGGAGACGCAGCATGAAGCTTTGCGGATTTGACGTCGGCCTCGACCAGCCGATTTTCCTGATCGCCGGCACCTGCGTGATCGAGTCGCGCCAGATGGCGATGGACACCGCCGGCGCGCTGAAGGAAATCACTTCGGCGCTTGGCATCCCTTTCATCTACAAGTCGTCGTTCGACAAGGCCAACCGCTCGTCGGGCTCGACCTTCCGTGGTCCGGGCATGGACAAGGGCCTCGAGATCCTCGCCGACGTCAAGCGCGAAATCGGCGTGCCGGTGCTGACTGACGTGCACACGATCGAAGAGCTGCCGGCCGTGTGCGCGGTCGTCGACGTGATCCAGACCCCGGCATTCTTGTGCCGCCAGACCGACTTCATCGTCGCCTGCGCCCAGACCGGCCTGCCGGTCAACATCAAGAAGGGCCAGTTCCTCGCGCCGCACGACATGAAAAACGTCATCGACAAGGCGCGCGCGGCGGCCACACAGGCTGGCCTGAACCCAGACAACTTCATGGCGTGCGAGCGCGGCGTCTCGTTCGGCTACAACAACCTGGTGTCCGACATGCGTTCGCTGGCCATCATGCGCGAATCGAACTGCCCGGTCGTGTTCGACGGCACCCATTCGGTGCAGCTGCCTGGCGGCCAGGGCACCTCGTCCGGCGGCCAGCGCGAGCACATCCCGGTGCTGGCGCGCGCCGCGGTGGCGGCCGGCATCGCCGGCCTGTTCATGGAGACGCACCCGAATCCGGCCGAAGCGCTGTCCGACGGCCCGAACGCGATGCCGCTGGCGCGCATGAAAGAGCTGCTGTCGACCCTGGTCGACCTCGACCGCATCGTCAAGAAAGCCGGCTTCATCGAAACCAGCTTCGCCTAAGCCTGGGTCCGACCCATCGGGGTCAGACCCAGGTCTGACCCCGCCGTAGCGCCAAGATTACTTACCCTTCGGAGACTAAAAACATGAGTGCTATCGTTGATATTATCGGCCGTGAAATTATCGATTCGCGCGGCAATCCAACCGTCGAATGCGACGTGCTGCTCGAGTCCGGCGTGATGGGCCGCGCGGCGGTGCCGTCCGGCGCCTCGACCGGTTCGCGCGAAGCGATCGAGCTGCGCGACGGCGACCCGAAGCGCTATTTCGGCAAGGGCGTGCTGCAGGCCTGCGAGAACATCAACACCGAAATCTCCGAAGCCATCATGGGCCTGGACGCCAACGAGCAGGCCTTCCTCGACCGCACCCTGATCGACCTCGATGGCACCGAAAACAAGAGCCGCCTCGGCGCCAACGCCATGCTGGCCGTGTCGATGGCCGTTGCCAAGGCCGCCGCCGAAGAAGCCGGCCTGCCGCTGTACCGCTACTTCGGCGGCTCCGGCGCGATGCAGATGCCGGTGCCGATGATGAACGTCATCAACGGCGGCGCGCACGCCGACAACAACCTGGACATCCAGGAATTCATGATCATCCCGGTCGGCGCCCCGTCGTTCAAGGAAGCGGTCCGTTACGGCGCCGAAGTGTTCCACACGCTCAAGAAGATCCTGCACGCGCGCGGCCTGGCAACCTCGGTCGGCGACGAAGGCGGCTTTGCGCCGTCGGTCGCCAACCATGAAGAAGCGATCAAGCTGATCATGCTGGCCATCGAGCAGGCCGGCTACGAGCCTGGCACCCAGATCGCGCTCGGCCTCGACTGCGCCGCCAGCGAATTCTACAAGGACGGCAAGTACGTGCTGCAAGGCGAGGGCATGCAGCTCTCAAGCACCGACTTCACCAACATGCTGTCGACCTGGGTCGACAAGTACCCGATCATCTCGATCGAGGACGCGATGGCCGAGGGCGACTGGGAAGGCTGGGCGATATTGACCGAAGCGCTGGGCAAGAAGGTGCAGCTGGTCGGCGACGACCTGTTCGTCACCAACACCAAGATCCTGAAAGAAGGCATCCAGAAGGGCATCGCCAACTCGATTCTCATCAAGATCAACCAGATCGGCACCCTGACCGAGACCTTCGCGGCGATCGAGATGGCCAAGCGCGCCGGCTACACCGCCGTCATTTCGCACCGTTCGGGCGAGACCGAGGATTCGACCATTGCCGACATCGCCGTCGGCATGAATGCGCTGCAGATCAAGACCGGCTCGCTGTCGCGTTCGGACCGCATGGCGAAATACAACCAGTTGCTGCGCATCGAGGAAGATTTGGGCGATATTGCCAGCTACCCGGGCCGCGACGCGTTCTATAATCTGAAGTAATTCCGAGACCAACCGGCCAGCCTTGCTGGCCGGTTTCCACATATGCGCCTCATTACCCTCGTCCTCGTCGCCCTGCTGCTGCTGATCCAGTATCCCTTATGGCTGGGGAAGAAGGGCGGCTGGCTGCGCGTGTCCGACCTGGAAACCCAGGTCGCGGCGAGCCACCGCAAGACCGACGAGCTCAAGGCGCGCAACGCCAAGCTCGAATCCGAAGTGCGCGACCTCAAGGACGGCACCGGCGCGGTCGAAGAGCGGGCCCGCTACGAGCTCGGCATGATCAAGTCGAACGAGATCTACGTGCAGGTGCTGGGCGTCAACGGCAAGCCGGCCGAATCGAAGACGCCGGCGCCGCCACCGAAGGTGGTGCCCGAAGGACAGAAACCGGCCGCGCACTAGCCTGGAGGACGAAGACAGAAGCCATGTCACCGCAACAGCAGGGGTCTGACCCGGCGTTGGGGTCACAGCCCGAATTACCGGGATTGGCTGAGGGCGGCAAATCCGGGGTCTGACCCAAAATGAAACACCGGGTCAGCCCCCTGCTGCCTAAGCCTGATTGCGCTTCGGCAGCACCCATCCCTGCTTCTTCGCATCACTGCCGGACCTGTTGCGACTTCCAATATTCCATCGGCGATTGTCCGACCAGCGCCGTGAAATGGCGGGTGAAATGCGCCTGGTCGAAAAAGCCCAGTTCGCACGCCAGATCGGCGAGGTCGACGGGCGCTTGCGCGCTCAGGCGCCATGTCGCTTCCTGCAGTCGAAACCGCTGGATCACCCATTTCGGCGACACGCCGACGGAATTGCTGAACAGCCGTTGCAGCGCGCGCTCTTCGATGCCGACCTGCTCGCACAAGGCCGCAACGTTGATCGGGCCGCGCGTCGCCGCCGCGGCCGCCACTGCGTGTTCGGCAATCGCCGCGCGCGGATCCGGTGCCGGCAGCGCGGCCATCAACAAGGCCTGCGCCGCCGCCACCATCGACACGTCATCCTTCTGGCCGAGCACGTGTTGCTCCGCCTGCGCGCCAGATTTTTTGAGGACGCCATCGACCGGCATCGTTCGGTCGGCCAGCCGGGATAACGGGAAGCCGATGAAGGGACGCAAGCCGCCAGGCTTGAAGCGCACGCCGAGGACACGCCCAGCTCCCTCGACTTTCCTGTCGAACGCGCCGCGCACCACGCCGTGAATCGCAGTCCGGCCCTGGTCGAAAACCAGGTGGGCATTCGGATACGGCAGGACACGCTGCAATTCGGGCGCGCGCCCGGTCATGTCCCATTCCACCAGCCAGAAGTAATCGACGAAGGTCTGCAGCGGCAGCGACGGCGGATAGGTCGCCAGGCGAATTCGCCGGGCGGCGCCGGCGGGATCGACCACGCCTTTCGGCGCGTGCGCGGTGTCGGCTTTATCCAATATGTTCTCGATTCTGGCCAGTAGAGTGCATGTGTTCGACCCGATCCTTCACTTGTAAAAGAAAAAAGATGACTTTATTCCATTTCGCTGGCAGCGTAGCGACTATATTTGCTTGCCTCCAATTCGCCAACCCAGCCATCGCAGCTACCACCGCGGTCAACATTCAAGGAGCTTCTCGCATGACACAGCACGCCAACGGACCATTCGCGGTGACGATGACGCCGGCAGGGGCGCCGGAACACGAGGGGCGGACCGCGTTTGGCCGCATGCAGCTCGACAAGCAGTACGCCGGCGACCTCGTCGCCACAGGTAACGGTCAGATGCTGACGGCCGTGACCGATACGCAAGGCTCGGCGGCTTACGTCGCCATTGAACGCATCAGCGGCACATTGAAAGGGAGGAAGGGCAGCTTCGCGATCCATCACACCGGAACGATGAGCGGCGGGACAAAGCAGCTGACGATTTCCGTTGTGACCGATTCCGGCACTGACGAACTGACCGGTATCGCCGGCACGATGGCGCTGAAAATAGTGGAAGGCGAGCACTCCTACGAGTTCGACTACACGCTGCCCCATGGTGGTCCAGGTTGACCAGCCTGAATGGCTCAAGTAGCATGAGTGTGCTGCATTTGAGCCGATCAACGGAGGATATACCTTGAGCCACAATCCACTGATCGGCCGACCAGTCGTCAAGGGCAACCGCGAACTCGTCATCGGACGCAAACCGCACGGATACGTCGCTTTATACCGGTACGTGGATGACATCGACACAGTCTTTGTACTCGCTTTGCGCAGCCAACACGAAGCAGGCTATCGGCGCTGAGAAGAAGCAAGTTGTGCAGGTGCGTACCTCGCTCAAACATCGAAATGGATCATCAGGTGCATGCCGACTTTTGGTTGCCTGTTAGAAAGTGTCGGTGCATACTTGATGTCTAGCGCCAATGTGCGTCAGATTTGGGAGAAGCCGATATGCCAAACGAATTCACGCTCGCAACTGCCGTTGTGCTGCCCGCGCAGTCTGCTGTAACCCATCTGTACAAAGGGGTGAATCTCGCGGATGCATTTGCGATCCGGCTCCCGCCCGGTGCATCCAGCGACCCCGACCTGTTGGCCCGTTTCATCTTCTCGCATCAGCCGTCGTGGGTACGCAACCTCACGGGCATCCGGGACATCATCGTCGCCCGCTTTGGTCTGAAGACCGCCAGGCATCTGGCAACGCTCGCCAGCGGCGCGAAGGCTGACCGTGTCGGCATCTTCAAGGTGTACAGCACAAGCGAGACCGAGATCGTATTGGGGGAGGACGACAAGCACCTCGATTTCAGGGTCTCGGTGCTATGCTCCAGGGGGGCGGCAGATGGTCGCCAGCTCACTATCTCCACCGTTGTCCACTGCCACAATCTGCTGGGAAGAGCCTACTTGCTTGTCATTGCTCCGTTCCATCGCCTGGTCGTCAAAGCCAGCCTGCGCCGTGCGGCACGGATTGGTTGGCCAGACGCAGCCGTTCAACGCGACATCTAACGTGCGTGGCGCAGGTGCCTGAAAGCGCCCGTTGTAATCGCAATCAGGTCGTCGGCGTTTCGCTGCGTATAGTTGCGAGCACGCCGCGCGCCGCCGCCGGAATCTGCACCGACCGATTGCTGCTGCGCTCGACGTAGACGTGGACGAAGTGCCCGGCCGCGCAGGGCAGGACATCGTCATTGCGGTACAGGGCGATTTCGTAGCGCACGCTGGCGTTACCCAGCTTGGCCACGCGGATGCCGGCGTGAATGGTGTCCGGGAAGCTTATGGAGCTGAAGTACGTGCAGCCTGAGTCGACCACGAAACCGACGATCTCGCCATTGTGAATATCAAGCACGCCGCGCTCGATCAGGAACTGGTTCACCGCCGTATCAAAATACGAGTAGTAGGCGACGTTGTTGACGTGGCCGTAACTGTCGTTGTCCATCCACCTGGTCGGAATGGCCAGGAAGTGGGGGAATGACGAGCGGGGCGAATCGCGCATGGTGTCCTTAGTGCTTGATGTCACTGGCGGCGATCAAGGTTTCGACCGGCGTGTCGCTGGCGAACAGCTGCGCGCAATCGACCTTGTCGAAATCATAGTGCTTGCCGCAAAAGTCGCAGTTGATGCCGAGGTGGCCGAGCTCGGCGAGCGCTTCCTCGACTTCTGGCTGGCCCAGCATCTTGAGCATGTTGCCGACTTTTTCGCGCGTGCAGCTGCAGAAAAACTGCGGATGCGCCGGCTCGAACACGCGGATCGTCTCTTCCCAGAACAGCCGGTTCATCAAGGTCTGGATGTCGGTCGACAGCAGCTCGTCCTGCTTCAGTGTCGACGCCAGCATGACGGCGCGGTTCCACGTTTCGAGCTCGTCGGCTTCGCTGGCCTGCTCGACCTGGTCTTCCTTGCCGCTGTGACGCGGCAGTTTTTGCAGCAGCAGCCCGCGCGAGACGGTGCCGTCGGCGGCCAGCCACAGGCGCGTGTCGAGCTGCTCGGAACGCAGCATGTAGTTTTCGATGACGCTGGCCATGTCGTCGCCGTCGAGCGGGACGATGCCCTGGTACGGCTGCTGCCCCGGCATCTTTTCGAGCGGGTCGAGCGTGATGACGAAGCGGCCCTTGCCACTGACGTTGAGCATGTCGGTCAGGCTGGCGCCGTCGGCCACGGTGACGCCTTCGCCGAGCTTGGCGGTGGCGCGCAGGCGCAGGTCCGAGTCGCACTCGACGACGAGCAGGCGCACCGGGCCGTCGCCATGGATCTGCATGATGATGGCGCCGTTAAATTTCAAATTGGCCGACAGCAGCGCGGCCGCCGCGAGCATCTCGCCGAGCACGGTCTTGACGGCCGCCGGGTAATCGTGGCGGGCCTGGACTTCGCGCCAGGTGTCGGAAATTTCAACGAACTCGCCCTTGACTGCGGCATTGTCGAAGATAAATTTTTGCAGGGTGTCTTGGCTGGTGTTGATGTCTTTGAGCATGTGTTATCCGATTTTTTTCAGTTCTGTCCGGTAGCGCTTGCCGCGCGCGACGTAGCCGGCGGCGATGTCGCCCAGGCGCGCGATGTCGGCCTCGGCCAGCGTGCGCACGGCCTTCGCCGGGCTGCCGAGAATTAGCGTGTTGTCCGGAAATTGTTTGCCTTCGGTAACGAGGGCGCCGGCGCCGACCAGGCAACCCTTGCCGATCACGGCGCCGTTCATGACGACGGCCTGGATGCCGATCAGCGAACCGTCGCCGACCGTGCAGCCGTGCAGCATGGCCTGGTGGCCGATCGATACGCCGACGCCTATGTCGAGCGGAAAGCCCATGTCGGTATGCATCACGGTTCCTTCCTGCACATTACTGTCGGCGCCGATGTTGATCAGTTCATTGTCGCCGCGGATCGTCACCCCGTACCACACCGTGGCGTTGGCGCCGATCTTGACCTTGCCGATCAGGTTGGCCGTGTCTGCGACCCATGCCGAAGGATCGATCTGGGGTGCGTCGTCGCCGAGTTGATAGATAGCCATAGTGTGTAGGGAAGGGTTCGTTGGAATGGGGGTATTTTACGCCGTCGGGCGCGTTGCGGTCCAACGAGAGCAAATGGGGCCGTATGGCAAGAAATCAACAGCGGCGTATAATTCGAACGGTCGTTCTTTTATTCATTCCAGGCAGCCCATGAAACCTTCCCGATCCGAATTCATCACCGTGCGCGGCTTGCGCACCCACGTGCGTCACTGGGGCGCGGACGACGCGCCGATCATCTTCATGGTGCACGGCTGGATGGATGTCGGCGCCTCTTTCCAGTTCGTCGCCGACAGCCTGGCCGGCGACTGGCACGTCATCGCCCCCGACTGGCGCGGCTTCGGCCTGACCGAGCGCGCCCACGCCGACACGTACTGGTTCCCCGACTACATTGCCGACCTCGACGTCATGCTCGACCATTATTCGCCGAACGCGGCGGTCAACCTGCTCGGCCACAGCATGGGCGGCAACGCCGCCGGCATCTACGCCGGGGTGCGGCCGGAGCGCGTGCGCCGCCTGATCAACCTGGAAGGCTTCGGCATGCCGGCGACCCGGCCGGAACAGGCGCCGCGCCAGTACGCCAAATGGCTCGAGCAGTTGCGCGAGCCGCCGGTGCTGCGCACCTACCCGAGCGTGGCAGCGGTGGCAGGGCGCCTGCAAAAGACCAATCCGCGCCTGTCGGACCAGCGCGCCGCCTTCCTCGCGCCGCACTGGTCGGCGCAGAACGACGCCGGCGAATGGGAGATTCTGGGCGACCCGGCGCACAAGAAGCCGAGTCCGATCCTGTACCGGATCGAGGAAATGATGGCGTGCTGGAGCGCCATTTGCGCGCCGGTGCTGTGGGTCGAGGCCGAAGACACCAACATGTGGCAATGGATGGGGCCGAAGGAGCAGGCGCGCATCGAGGTCGACCGCCGGCTCGGCCACCTGCAGAACGTGCAGGCGGCGATGATCGCCGACGCCGGCCACATGCTGCACCACGACCAGCCAGAACAGCTGGCAAGATTGATTGAGGATTTTGTGGCGGCAGCGGGCTAGCAGCGCCCCCGGCACGCAGAAAAACCGAGGTCCGACCCCTACAGCGTACAATGGACGTTTCGCCACTAAGCTGCTGATTGCAAGCCATATTTTTTCCATGCTGAACGTAGATTTACACTGTCACTCGAACGTTTCCGACGGCGTCCTGGCGCCTGCCGCGGTGGCGCAGTACGCGCGCAAGGCCGGGGTCGACGTCTGGGGCCTGACCGACCATGACGAGGTCAGCGGCATCGCCGCTGCGCGCGTGGCGGCGGCCGATGTGGGCTTGCAGTTCGTTCCCGGCGTGGAAATCTCGATCACCTGGGCCGGCCAGACCGTCCACATCGTCGGCGTGCGCATCGATGAATCCAACCCGGTGTTGCTGCAGGGCCTGGCCGACACCCGCAACGGGCGCGACGCCCGCGGGCGCGAGATGGCGGCGCAACTGGCGCGTGCCGGCATCCCCGGCGCCTATGAAGGCGCGCTCAAGTATGTCGCCAACCCCGACCTGATGTCGCGCACCCACTTTGCCCGCTATCTTGTCGAAATCGGCGTCTGCGCCAACATTCCCGACGTGTTCCGCAAATACCTCACTGAAGGCAAGCCGGGCTACGTGCCGCATCGCTGGGCCTCGCTCGAGCAGGCGCTCGGCTGGATCACCGCCGCCGGCGGCATCGGCGTCATCGCGCACCCGGGCCGCTACAAGTTCAGCCCGGTGGCCGAAGGGGCGCTGTTCGACGAGTTCAAGCAGATGGGCGGCACCGCCATCGAAGTGGTCACCGGCAGCCACACGCCGGACCAGTACCCTCTGTACGCCGAACTTGCCAGGCGCTACGGCTTTCTCGCCTCGCGCGGCACCGACTTCCACGCGCCCGGCGAGTCACGCGCGGAATTCGCGCTGCTGCCGCCTTTGCCGTCAGGCCTCAAGCCCGTGTGGCATGACTGGTTCTGACGCTCCTCTTGAAATTCTGCAGTAGCGGCCATACCTTGACCTTGTGTCATCACTAATCATGCGTCGCGTCTGTGGTCTGGCCCCCGGGCTTCAGACCCCGGTTGTGCGCCTTGGAGCCTGTATAAATGAAACGCATCGTCCTGTTCCTTGCAACCAACCTCGCAGTCGTGCTGGTGCTCTCGCTCGTGCTCAACGTGCTGGGCGTGGGCAGGGCGGTCACCGGCGCCGGCATCGACGTCGGCGCGCTGCTGGTGTTTTCGGTCGTGGTCGGCTTCACCGGCTCGATCATCTCGCTGCTGGTGAGCAAACCGATGGCCAAGTGGAGTACCGGCGCGCGCGTCATCGACAATCCCTCGAGCTCGACCGAGCTGTGGCTGGTCAACACGGTGCGCCAGCTGGCCGACCGCGCCGGCATCGGCATGCCGGAAGTGGCAGTCTACGACGGTGAGCCGAACGCATTTGCCACCGGCGCCTTCAAGAACTCGGCGCTCGTCGCCGTCTCCACGGGCTTGCTGGAAAACATGAATCGCGACGAGGTCGAAGCCGTGCTCGGCCACGAGATCGCCCACGTCGCCAACGGCGACATGATCACGCTGACGTTGATCCAGGGCGTCGTCAATACCTTCGTCGTATTCCTGGCGCGCGTGGTCGGTTTCTTCGTCGACAAGGTGCTGCTGCGCAACAATGGCGAGCGCCTCGGCGTCGGCTACATGGTCACCGTGTTCGCGTGCGAAATCCTGTTCGGCCTGGTCGCCTCCATCATCGTCGCCTGGTTCTCGCGCCACCGGGAATTTCGCGCCGACGCCGGCTCGGCCAAGCTGCTCGGCAGCCCTGTGCCGATGCAGCGTGCGCTGGCGCGGCTTGGCGGCATTGCTCCGGGCGAACTGCCGCAGGGGATGAACTCGTTCGGCATTTCCGGCGGCAACACCGGCTGGGGCGCGCTGTTTGCCACCCACCCGCCGATGGAACAGCGCATCGCCGCGCTGCAGAACCTTCAAGTTCGCTAACAGGAGTTACATGAGTCAGTTTTTCCAGATCCACCCGGACAATCCGCAGGCGCGCCTGATCAAGCAGGCCGCGCAAATCGTCGGCAGCGGCGGCATCGTCGCTCTGCCGACCGATTCCTGCTATGCGCTGGTGTGCCATCTGGATGACAAGGCGGCAGTGGAAAAGCTGCGCCGCGTGCGCGGCATCGACGAAAAGCATCACCTGACGCTGCTGTGCCGCGACCTGTCCGAAATCGCCCAATACGCGCGCGTCGACAACAAGCAGTTCCGCCTGCTCAAGGCCGCCACGCCGGGGCCGTACACGGTGATCCTCGAAGCGACCCGCGAAGTGCCGCGCCGGCTGTCGCATCCGTCGCGCAAGACGATCGGCCTGCGCGTGCCGGAAAACGCCATCGCCCAGGCGCTGCTGGCCGAACTGGGCCAGCCGCTGATCGGCACCACCTTGATCACACCGGACGACGTCCTGCTCAACGACCCGGAAGAAATCCGCGAGCTGCTTGCCAAGCAGATCGACCTGATCATCGACGGCGGCGCCTGCTCGATGGAGCCGACCACCGTCATCGACCTGTCCAGCGACGAGCCGGTGCTGGTGCGCCAGGGCCGCGGCGACGCCGCCATGTTCGGCCTGTAAGGCTTGCCCTCCAACCTCCACCTGCCGGGTCGGCCGACGATCCTGCTCTGATAGAATCGCACCCATGAACCAAATTATCCAGGCGATCTCCGTCTATGCGCTGCCGGTCATCTTTGCCATCACCTTGCACGAAGCCGCGCACGCCTACGCGGCCAAGTATTTCGGCGACACCACAGCCTACGCGGCCGGCCGCATGAGCATCAATCCGCTGCGCCACATCGATCCGTTCGGCACCATCTTGCTGCCGATATTGATGTACGCGTTCACGCCGTTCGTGTTCGGCTACGCCAAGCCGGTGCCGATCGACTTCAACCGCCTGCGCAATCCGAAAAAGCAGATGGCCTGGGTGGCGCTGGCCGGGCCGGCGGCCAATTTCGTCATGGCGTTCGGCTGGCTGGTGCTGGCCATCGTGCTGACCGCCACGCACGTCGGCGAATCGTTTCCCCACAAGGTCGCGCACGCCGGCATTGTCGTCAACGTGCTGATGTTCGTGTTTAACCTTGTGCCGATTCCACCGCTCGACGGCGGGCGCATCCTGACGAGCATGCTGCCGAACCGGCTGGCATACAAGTTCGCCAAGATTGAGCCGTACGGCTTTTTCATCGTGCTTGGCCTGTTATATTTTAATATCCTGAACTACTGGTTCGTGCCGATGAGCGCCGCCACCAAGTTCGTGCTGGGCCTGATCACCAGCCCCCTTTCCTTTCTGCTCAACTAATCATGTATCCCGAACGTGTCGTTTCCGGCATGCGCCCAACCGGCTCGATGCACCTCGGCCATTACCATGGCGCCTTGAAGAACTGGGTCACGATGCAGTCGTCGCAGCCGTGCCTGTTCTTCGTGGCCGACTGGCATGCCTTGACCACCCACTAC
This sequence comes from Massilia sp. TWR1-2-2, assembly GCF_049897565.1. NCBI lineage: Bacteria > Pseudomonadati > Pseudomonadota > Betaproteobacteria > Burkholderiales > Oxalobacteraceae > Massilia > Massilia sp. TWR1-2-2. The sequence goes on from NZ_JAFCWM010000030.1 coordinate 20,828, forward strand.
GACGATCCGGCCATCATCGAAAAGAGCGTGTGGGAAATGCTGATCGACTGGCTTGCCGCCGGTATCGATCCGTCGCAGGCCACGCTGTTCATCCAGTCGAAGGTGCCGGAACATGCCGAGCTGCACCTGCTGCTGTCGATGGCCACGCCGCTCGGCTGGCTCGAGCGGGTGCCGACCTACAAGGATCAGATCGACAACCTGACGAGCAAGGACTTGGCCACGTACGGCTTTCTCGGCTACCCGCTGCTGCAGGCGGCCGACGTGCTGATCTACCGCGCCAGCCAGGTGCCGGTCGGTGAAGACCAGGTGCCGCACATCGAAATGATGCGCGAGATCGCGCGCCGCTTCAATCACCTGTACGGCAAGGAAAAAGGCTTTGAAGAGAAGGCGATGGAAGCGGTGAAGAAGCTCGGCAGCAAGCGCGCCAAGCTGTATGTCGAGCTGCGCACCGACTACCAGCAGGAAGGCAAGGACGACGCGCTGGAACAGGCGCGCGCGATGCTCGACGACGCCCAGAGCATCTCGATGATCGATCGCGAACGCCTGTTCGGCTACCTCGAGGGCAGCCGCAAGCTGATCCTGGTCGAGCCGCAGGCGAAGCTGACGGCGGCGTCGCGCCTGCCCGGGCTGGACGGGCGCAAGATGTCCAAGAGCTACGGCAACTCGATTGCGCTGCGCGAGGACAAGGCGTCCGTCACCAGGAAAGTGCGCACCATGCCGACCGACCCGGCGCGCGTGCGCCGCACCGACCCCGGCACGCCGGAAAAGTGCCCGGTCTGGCAGCTGCACGAAGTCTATTCGGACCAGGCCACCAAGGAGTGGGTGGTGAACGGCTGCACCAGCGCCGGCATTGGCTGCCTCGACTGCAAGCAGCCGGTGATCGACGCCATCGTGCGCGAGCAGGAGCCGATGCACGAACGCGCCCAGCAATACCTGGACGACCCGACCCTGGTGCGCGCGATCGTCGCCGACGGCTGCGACACCGCCCGCAAGCTGGCGCAGGAAACGATGCGCGACGTGCGCGAGGCGATGGGCCTGGCGTACTCGTGATGCTATCCCACCCGCAAACGCAAGTGTCAAGCTGGGTCGCGCGTTTCGCGACTATCATCCCGCCCGGCGAAGTACTCGACCTGGCGTGCGGCAGCGGGCGCCACGCGCGCCACCTGGCCGCGCTCGGCCACCCGGTGACCGCGCTCGACCGCGATGCCGACGCGCTGGCGCTGGCCGCCGGCCCCGGCATCACGACGATGCAGTACGACCTCGAAGCCGACGGCGCCGCCTGGCCGTTCGATGCCGGCCGCTTTGCCGGCATCGTCGTCACCAATTACCTGCACCGATCGCTGCTGGCGCAGATCGCGGCCAGCCTGCGCCCGGACGGCGTGCTGCTCTACGAAACCTTCGCCATTGGCAACGAGACGTTGGGCAAGCCGAGTAATCGCGCCTTCCTGCTGGCGCGCGGCGAACTGCTGCGCTTCGCCCAGGCGCACGGCCTGGCCGTGCTCGCTTTCGAGGACGGTTATGCGGCCGCGCCGAAGCCGGCCATGCTGCAGCGCCTGTGCGCCGGCGGCGCCGATTTTCCGGCCGGGAACGCCGTTCTGGATGGCGTTTCTGGCCAAGAATGAACCATTCAGGCGGCCTATCCGCTACAATCAGGTTTTATTGACTATCACAGCCGCGAAATTATGATCAAGGGCAGCATAGTAGCAATCGTCACACCGATGCACGAAGACGGCAGTCTGGACTTTCCCGGCTTGCGCAAGCTGATCGACTGGCACATCGCCGAAGGCACCGATGGCATCGTGATCGTCGGTACCACGGGCGAGTCCGCCACCGTCAGCGTCGAAGAGCATGGCGAGCTGGTCAAGCTGGCCGTCGAGCACGCGAAGGGCCGCATCCCGATCATCGCCGGCACCGGCGGCAATTCGACCGACGAAGCGATCAAGCTGACCCGTCACGCCAAGCAAGTCGGCGCCGACGCGACCTTGCAGGTGGTGCCGTATTACAACCGCCCGAGCCAGGAAGGCATGTACCGCCACTTCAAGGCGATCGCCGAAGCGGTCGACCTGCCGGTAATCCTGTACAACGTGCCGGGCCGTACGGTGGCCGACATGGCGAACGATACGGTGCTGCGTCTGGCCGCGATCCCGAACATCGTCGGCCTGAAAGACGCGACGGGCAACATCGGCCGCGCCGCTGAATTGCTGCGCCTGGCGCCGAAATCGTTCGCCCTGTATTCCGGCGACGACCCGACCGCGATTGCGCTGATGCTGCTCGGCGGCGCCGGCAACATTTCGGTGACCGCCAACGTGGCGCCGCGCGCGATGCACGAACTGTGTGCCGCCGCCATGAGCGGCGACATCGCGCGCGCCATCGAAATCAACAACCGCGTCATTCCGCTGCATGCCAAGTTGTTCGTCGAACCGAATCCGGTCCCGGTCAAATGGGCGATGGCGGAAATGGGCTTGATGCCGGCCGGCTTGCGCCTGCCGCTGGCGCCGTTAGCAAGCGAATTCCACGACACCGTCCGCGCCGCCCTGCGCGAAGCGGGTGTCCTTCCACACGCCTGAACCGCAAGGTTCGGGATTTATTTCTGACACCAGCTGCTCGCAGCTTTTACCCAGTTACGACATGACTATTCGCAAGACATTTACCCCTGCCGCCACCCGCGGCTTCGTTCTTTCCGCGCTCATGGTCAGCCTCAGCGGCTGCGGTATGATCGGCTCGGTGATGGAATCCGACAAGCTCGACTACCGCGCCGCCAAGAAGGCCGCGGCGCTGGACGTGCCGCCGGACCTGACGCAGCTGCAGAAGGATAACCGCTACGCGGTGCCTGACGGCCGCGGTATCGCCACCGCCTCGGGCTACCAGCAGCAAACCGCAGGCGGCGCCGGCAGCGTCGGCGCGCCGGTGGCCACTCCCGGCAGTGCCATCGGCGTGGCCGGCAACGCGGCCGTCCGTGTCGAGCGCAACGGCAATCAGAAGTGGCTGGTGGTCAAGCAGACCCCGGAGCAGGTGTGGCCGCAGCTGAAGCAATTCTGGAATGACGCCGGCTTTACCGTCGCCACCGAGTCGCAGGCGACCGGCGTGATGGAAACGGACTGGGCGGAAAACCGCTCGAAGATCCCGCAAGACATCCTGCGCCGCACGCTCGGCCGCGTGATCGATTCGGCCTACTCGACGGGCGAGCGCGACAAGTTCCGCACCCGCCTCGAGCGCGCCCCTGACGGCGGCACCGAGATCTACATCAGCCACCGCGGCGCCGAAGAAGTGTTGACCGGCCCGCAGAAGGAAATTACCGCCTGGACCGTGCGGCCGAACGACCCGGGGCTGGAATCGGCCATGCTGGCCAAGCTGATGGCGCGCATGACGGGCGCCCCGGACGTCAAGACGACCGAGACGGTCGTCGCCAACGCGCCGGCGCAGCCACAGCACGCCAAGCTGGTCGGCAGCGGCGTCGGCAGCTACGTCGAAGTCGACGAAGGGTTCGACCGCGCCTGGCGCCGTGTCGGCCTGGCGCTCGACCGGGTCGGCTTTACCGTCGAAGACCGCGACCGCGTCAATGGCGTCTATTTCGTCCGTTACGTCGATCCGGACGCGGCCGGCAGCACCGGCTTCCTGAAGCGCCTGCTGACGTTCGGCAGCGCGGCCGACAAAGAGAAGGAAGCGCAACGCTATCGCATCACGGTCAAGGCCGACGCGAATGGCGCGGCGAGCCAGGTGATGGTGCAAGCCAACGACGGCAAGCCGGAATCGACCGGCACCGGCGCCAAGATCCTGAAGTTGCTGGGCGACGAGCTGAAGTAACCGACAGCGCTTGCCCACAAAAAAACCGGCCACTGGCCGGTTTTTTTACGTCCCGATGCTGTCGTACTGGTGTCACGTACCGGTGTCAGGTCTGACATTAAGACATTCGCGTGTGAATGTCTTAATGTCAGACCTGACACCAGCTTTTGGTGACATCGCAAAAGCAACAGGCGTAAAAAAACCGGCCCAAAGGCCGGCTTTTCCATGAAACGAATTACTTGTTTGCAGCCGATGCAGCAGCCGACGCAGCCGAAGCAGCCGTCGAAGCAGCCGACACAGCGGTCGAAGCAGCAGCAGCAGCGTCAGCAGCAGCCGATGCAGCAACCGAAGCGTTTGCAGCAGCGGTGTCAGTTGCAGGAGCAGCAACTGGAGCAGCTGGAGCAACTTCGACTACTGGAGCTGGAGCAACAACTACTGGCTCTTCTTTTTTGCTGCAAGCAGCCAAAGCAACAGCCATCAGGGAGATGATCAGCAAAGATTTTTTCATGGGTTTTCCTTAATAATTCAAAAGTAGACAACGGTATTGCGATGAATAATTACCGGTAATTATCGCTCTTTAGGGAATTCTCGTTAGCTTTCATACCTGTAATGGTGCTTGACAGACAACGGAAACTTCCTAACCCGATATTATAGCGAAATTTGGTGCTTCGCAATAGGCGAAAGATGCTTTTATGGAAGTTTTTAGGTCCTGACAAAGCTTCATTTTGTAACAAAACATGTACAATCAATCAATTGCTCGGTTTTCAACATCTTCGCCAAATTATATTCGGCGATCGCGATGAAACACTATAGACCTGTTGTGGTCGGATGCAGGCAAGGGCGCGCCTCGAGCCAGATGCCGCTAAAGCGCTCGGCACTGATCTCGGTGGCGGCTGGCGCGTCGAACGCCGCTTCGCCGCGCATGTGATCGCTGTGGAAGCGGCGCACGATATGCACGCCGTCGCCGATGCAAAATGAATCGGTCAGATGGCGCAGGCCGCTGCCGGTGGCGCGGCATTCGATGTGGTGGTTGAAGTCGCGCAGCAGGCGCACGAAGCGCGGGTAGGAGCGCTCGATATGTTCGCTGCGGTGCATCGCCAGCTGGATCGATCCGCCGCCGGTGAGGAAATGGCGCAGCGCCGCATCGACGTCGGCAAGCCCGAGCGGGAAGACGCGGAAGTCCGGGTCGAACAGCTGCAGCGTCGTCTGCGAGCGCGCGATGCATTCGCGAAAGCGGGCGCCGAACTCGAGGTGCGTGCTGAAGCGGTGGGCAACGGACTGTTCCATGTCAGCGATTCCTTCAGGCCAGTTCGACCCAGCCATCCTGGTACCAGGTGTACAGCGCTTCGATGACGTCGTCCGAGGCGCCGGCCAGGGCGCTGCCGCTCAGCGCGCGGCTGTTGGCGAGCGTGTCGAGCAACAGCTTGTCGGCGCGACCGACGGCAAACGATTCGCCGTTGATGAACACATGCTTGCCGCGGTACAGCATCTGGGTCTTCAGCGACAGCGCCACGCCGCGCTTGGCCAGCGCCTCCATGAAGCGGCCCATCGTCAGCGGCTTGCTCGGCCCCTTGAAGAATACATTGTGCTTCGGCTCGGACAAGTGTTCGCCCACGAAGATGGTGACGTCCTCCTCGGTGAAGCGCACCTTGTTGATTTCCTCGGTGATGGTGGCGAGCATGTGACGCGGAATTTCTGCCGGTTTGTTCGACGTTTCCAGGTCCGGGTCGGCGTAGCGGCCCGGCAAGTCGATCGAATCGGCCATGAACTGCAGGAACGCTTCGCCCAGTTCCTGGTAGGACGGCGAGCGGAAGCCGATCGAATACGTCATGCATTCGCCCTCGGCCACGCCATCGTGGGCGTAGTGCGGCGGCAGGTATAGCATGTCGCCCGGTTCGAGCACGAATTCTTCCTGCGCCTCAAAGTTTTTCAGAATTTTCAGCGGCATGCCGTCGACCAGCGACAGGTCTTTCTGGGCGCCGATGCGCCAGCGCCGCTTGCCTTGCGCCTGCAGCAGGAACACGTCGTACGAATCGAAATGCGGGCCGACCCCGCCGCCGTCGGTGGCGAAGCTGATCATCAGGTCGTCGAGCCGGGCATCGGGAATGAAGCGGAACTGGCGCAGCAGCGCGTCGGCGCGGGCGTCGTACAGGTTGGCGCCTTGCACCAGCATCGTCCATTGCTTGCGCGTGCGCTCCGGCAACTCGGCCAGCGGCCCGTGCTGCATATCCCATTCGCCGTCGAAGTGGGTGATCAGGCGCGACTCGATGAAGTTCTCGGTGGCCATCTTGGCCAGCGCGTCGAACGGCAACACCGGCTTGAAACCGGGGATGGCCTGGCGGATCAGCAGGGGTTTCTTGTGCCAGTAATCACGTAAGAACTGGGCGGGCGTGATGTCGCCGAGCAGGGGTATTTTTTTCATGCGTCATTATAACCATGCTTGTATGGGGTGGCGACGTGGTCGGAGGTATAATCTGCCTGCTAAAACGATGAAAGGATTGCACTATGAAGATTGCCAAGAACACAGTAGTCACGGTCAACTACAAGCTGTCGGACGCCCAGAACAACCTGATCGAGGACGGCAGTCAGCCCATGGTCTACCTGCACGGCGGATACGAAAATACGCTGCCGAAGATTGAAGAAGAGCTCGATGGAAAGGAAGTCGGCTATACGTCGACCCTGCAGATCGAGCCGGACGACGCCTTTGGCGACTACGACCCTGCGCTCGTCAAGGTCGAGCCGCGCAATCGCCTGCCTGAGCCGCTCGAAGTGGGCATGCAGTTCGAAGGCATGCCCGATTCGGCCGACGCCGGCGACGATGCGATGATCTTCACCGTCACGGACATTGCCGACGACAAGGTCGTCCTCGACGGCAACCACCCGCTGGCCGGCATGGCGCTGCGCTTCGAGCTGTCCGTCATCGACGTGCGCGCCGCAACCGACGAAGAGATCACGCACGAGCACGTGCATGGCGCGCATGGTCACCATCATGGCGATGACGACGAAGGCGATGCCGGCGACGAGTTCCGTACCCACCCGGTGCATTAACAGCGGTGTAGGCTAAAGCAAACTCAGTAGGGGTTCCCGCCTGCGCGGGAACCACTACCACCTCAGATCAGTGACACCTACTTCCCGTCCGCTGCATTCTTCAGCGTAAACGGTACCGCCGCCCCAGGCGTCACCTTCACTTCCACCGCACCCGATCCCAGGCTCAGATGGCCCAGGTTGCCGCGCCATTCGATATCCGGCGTGGTGTCGTTGTTGGCCGCCGTGTCGATCAGCAGCACCTTGCCGTTGAATTTCTGCGCCAGTGTGGCGATCTGGCGGCGCGGCTCGTCGAAGCCGTCGCGCCGGGTAGTGGCGCGGCCGAGCAGGGCGCGAAAACCGCGCGGCTGCTCCAGCGCCTTTACGTCGCCCTCCGAAAACAGCACGATCGCTTCGCGCTTCTCGCGCCTGGCCATGGCGAACAGGCGGTTCAGCCAAAAACGGTTGGCCACCAGCCGGTCCTCGTACTCGCTGTTGCGGCCGGCCTCCGGACGAAAATGGTTGTTGTTGGCCGGCAGGTTGACGGTCGCGTACAGCACGTCCCCCACTTCCCAGTGCGCGTTTTCGGCATAGGTGCGGAACTTGGCGCTGGCCGACAAACGCGTCACCGGCAGTTTGCGCGCGCCGAGCGAGGTTGGCTCGCTGAAGAACAGCTCGCGCAGGCGGTTCAGGCGTTCGATCGCGGTCGAGCGGCCCGCGGTGTTTTTGCATTCGCTCCAGTCGCTCGATCCCGGCACGACGATCATCGGCCGCTTGGCGTCGTCGAACATCTCGCGCCGCCGCTCGTACAGCTTGTCGCTGCAAGGCTCCTTCTCGCCCTTGATGCCGGTGACGACGACGAACGCCAGCGCCGACTCGCTTTCGTCGGCAATCGCGCGCTTCAGCTTTGCCTCGTCGCCGCCGTTGTTAAAGCTGTGGCCGATGACGCCGAACTGATGGCGGTCCGGATCCTTCGGCTCGGCCAGCAAGGCGCCGTGCACCGCCAGGGCTGCCACGGCAGCTGCAAACTGCAGGTAGCGGGCCATCACGCGGACAAGCGCTTGAGCTGGTACAGCTGGTCGAGCGCTTCGCGCGGCGTCAACGCGTCAGGGTCGATCGCCGCCAGCGCCGCCAGCAGCGCGCTGCCGGCCGGCGCGCCGTCGCCGGCGGCCGTGTCGTCATCTGCCTCCGGCTCGACGCATGGCAGCGCGAACAGGTCCAGCTGCGGCGTTGTTGCCAGCGCCTGCGACTCGAGCCGCGCCAGGTGCTTGCGCGCCGCCTTGATCACGCCTTGCGGCACGCCGGCCAGCTGCGCGACCTGCAGGCCGTAGCTCTGCGAGGCCGGCCCGGGCTGCACCGCGTGCAGGAACACGATGCTGTCCTTGTGTTCGACCGCCGACAGGTGCACGTTGGCCGCGCTCGGGTGGCTCTCCGGCAGCTGGGTCAGTTCGAAGTAGTGGGTGGCGAACAGCGTGAAGCTGCGCGACGCGTCGATCAGGTGGCGCGCGATCGCCCACGCCAGCGCAAGGCCGTCGAAGGTCGACGTGCCGCGCCCGACTTCGTCCATCAGCACCAGCGAATGCTCGGTGGCGCCGTTCAGGATCGCGGCCGACTCGGTCATCTCGACCATGAAGGTCGAGCGGCCGCCGGCCAGGTCGTCGGTGGCGCCGATGCGCGTGAAGATGCGGTCGACCGGGCCGATCGTGGCGCTGGCGGCCGGCACGTAGCTGCCGATGTAGGCCAGCAGCGTGATCAGCGCGACCTGGCGCATGAAGGTCGATTTACCGCCCATGTTCGGGCCGGTGATCAGCAGCAGCCGGCGCTCGTCCGAGAAGCAGCAATCGTTGGCGATGAAGCGCTCGATCTGGTTCTCAACCACAGGATGGCGGCCTTCGCGGATATCCAGGCACGGCTCGGCCACCAGCTGCGGCGCCGACCAGTTGTGCTGCAGCGCGTGGGTGGTCAAGGCGGTCAGGGTGTCGAGCTGCGCCAGGCCCTGCGCGATCGTCTGCAAGCTGGCGATGTGCGGCGCCAGGTCGGCCAGCAGCTGGTCGTACAGCAGCTTCTCGCGCACCAGCGCCTTGTCTTGCGCCGACAGTGCCTTGTCCTCGAACACCTTCAGCTCCGGCGTGATGTAACGCTCGGCGTTCTTCAGCGTCTGGCGGCGGCGGTAGTCGTCCGGCACCTTGTCGGTCTGGCCGTGCGTGACTTCGATGTAGAAGCCATGGACCTTGTTGTATTCGACGCGCAGATTGGCGATGCCGGTGCGGGCGCGCTCGCGCGTCTCGAGGTCGACCAGGAACTGGCCGGCGTTTTCCGACAGGCCGCGCAGTTCGTCGAGTTCGGCGTCGAAGCCGCGTGCGAATACGCCGCCGTCGCGCACCATCGCCGCCGGCTCTGGCGCCACCGCGCGGCTCAAGAGGTCCAGGCAGGCATCGGGCGTTGCCAGCGCGTCGTGCACGGCCGCCAGCAGGCTCGCTTCGCCGGCGATAAAACACTGCTGCACGCTGCGGCGCAGGGCCGGCAGCTGCTTGAGGCCATCGCGCAGGCAGGCCAGGTCGCGCGGGCGCGCCGACAGCAGCGCGATGCGCGTGGTGATGCGTTCGATGTCGGGCACCTGGCCGAGCGTGGCGGCGAGGGCGCCGCTGGTGTCGCTGGCGGCCAGCGCGCCGATTGCCGCATGCCGCGCGCGCGCCACGTCCTGGTCGCGCCGCGCGTGATGCAGCCAGTGGCGCAGCATGCGCGAGCCCATCGCCGTGCGGCATTGGTCGAGCAGCGAGAACAGCGTCGGCGACTCCTGGCCGCGGATCGTTTCGGTCAGTTCGAGGTTGCGGCGGGTGGCCGCGTCGAGGCCGATGAATTCGTTTTCCGATTCGGTCGTCAGGCTGCGCACGTGCTGCAGGCCGCGACCCTGGGTCGACTGGGCGTAGCGCAGCAGCGCGCCGGCGGCGCCGAACGCGGCGCCCAGGCCATCGGCGCCGAAGCCGGTGAGGGTGGCCACGGCCAGCTGGTCGAGCAGCGCCTTGTGGCCGCCGACGACGTCGAAGTGCCAGTCCGGCACCCGCTGCGTGTGCGCCATCTCCTTGTCGGCGAACAGGTCACCGAGGTCGGCGCCGTCGCCGCGCAGGATTTCGGCCGGCGCGATGCGTTCGAGTTCCTGCTGCAGGCGCACGCCGACGGTGCGGCTGTCGCCCGAGAACTCCATCAGCTTGAGTGCGCCCGACGCGAGCGACAGCCAGGCCAGGCCGGTGGTGACGATCTTGCGCTGGCTGATCATGCATATGGCCAGCAGCGGGCGTTCGGCTTTTTCCGGCAGCAGGTCGGCGTCCGTCAGCGTGCCTGGCGTGACGACCCGCATGACCTTGCGCTCGACCGGGCCCTTGCTGGTGGCCGGGTCGCCGATCTGTTCGCAGATGGCGCACGACTCGCCCAGCTTGACCAGCTTGGCCAGGTACGGATCGAGCGAATGGAACGGGATGCCGCACATCTTGATCGGATTGCCGTTGGAGGCACCGCGCGCGGTCAGCGTGATGCCGAGGATGCGCGACGCCTTTTCGGCATCCTCGTGGAACAGCTCGTAGAAGTCGCCCATGCGGTAGAACAGCAGCATGGTCGGATAGTCGGCCTTCAGGCGCAGGTACTGCTGCATCATGGGCGTGTGCTTTTCGCCCGCGCCGTTCTTGATGGCGGCTGCGTTGATTTCGGTAGGAACTGTGCTCATTTCTTCTTTATCGGTATGGCGCTGGCGGCCCGGGTGTATGCCGGCATTTTACCGCTTTCGGGCTGCTCATCCGTCGAAACTGCTGAACGGGCGAACCACGCCGGAGAAATCACGAACATGGTTGATCAGCAACAGCGCGGCGGGATCGATTGCTCAAACGCGTCTGTTGCCATTGACCAGGCTCTGCCTCATTGTCGCCTTGCGTGATCGCCTCCGGAATATCCCTGAACGTGACGACGCAGCCGCCGCCTTCCGTGGCCGAAAATTTGACTGGGTTTCGCATGTTGGTGTCCATGCACAATGGCCGCATGCTGTTGCAGCGCTCTGAAAGTATCGGGGAGCAGAATGATCCGAGCTCGCCGGCCATCAGCAGGGATGGGCGGTTCCGGTAATGGCTGAGCAGCCGCGCGAATTGTCGGGCTAGCGGCAGTTTGCCGAGATATCAACGGTGAGTCCACGCTCCCGACGCGTTACCGTGCAGCTGGTCGCCACATCAGGCAGGCGTTTGGCGATTTGAAGCGCCGATGTTGCGCCATAGCCGCACCACAGCCACTTCTCTTCTCCGGCCTCGAACCTGCTTACCGATGTGCTGCCGTTCCGCACTTTGCGGTCATCGCCCCGCAAGTATGCGTGGCGCTGCGGATCGCCGCGCATTAAGCCTCCCTCGGCCAGGCGCGCGGGCGCCGGAGCAAGCGCCTTCCAGCCGGCCGGTGCCGCCGTGACGCCAACACCATGTAGAAGCGGAGGACATACAACCGGTGCCCCGTGGGCTGCACCGGTCAACGCGAGGGCCGCCAAGGCGGTAGTCCAGTGCAATGGGCGCATCATAGTTCGATCACGTGGAACGCCTGGGCTGAATCGCTCAGGCTGGTAAACAGGACGGCGGCGCGCGTGGTGTGGCCTGGCTCGATCCGGCGCCGGCCTATCCGCCTCTTGGCCAAAAACTGCTCCATAGCGTGGAACCCGGCACCGGCCGTAGCGATATACAGTGCGGCGTGATTGCCTGTCTTCAAGCCTGGATAGCGCCCGTTGACGAAGGTGGCAATTGCGGTGCCGCGTGGAAGGTGATTGACGTCGACCACTAGCTCCCCGGCGCGCCAGCGGCTAGTATGCACCTCGGCGAGCGCCGGGATGTACTTCTTGATGAGAGCGGCGCAACCGCCGTCGCCGGCCTTTTGTTGATGCTGCAGCTGATCGACATTTTTAAAAACGAAAGGCATCGTTCCTCCAGTAGTTAAATTTCTACTGTGGCGAATCCTCTGGATAAGGTTCTGTGCGGAAACAATCGACGGCTCGACGTGACGCAAGAGACTGTGTTCTCGCGATAACTAAAAAGCCGCACTAGGCGGCTTATTGTTGTGCTCTCATTTGCTGCCTAAACAGCCACGCGGCGCGCGTGCACGTCGTCATTCGCGGCGACGGCCTGGCCGCCAGCATGTCGAACTACCTGGTCGAGCGCATCGCCGCCTTGCCCAACATCGTCGTGCATGCGCACACCGAAATCACCGGACTGGAAGGCGACGAGCACGGCGTGGCGCGCGTCCATTGGCGCAACCGCGACAGCGGCGCCGACCAGTCGCATCAAATCGGTTGGGTGTTTTTGTTCATTGGCGCCGATCCGCATACCGGGTGGCTGGCCGATTACGGCGTCGGCCTCGATGAGAAAGCCTTCATCCGCTCCGGCGAATTGATCTCGTGCTGCCGTGTTCATCCCTTTCCTTTTCCCCGATGCTGCCTCGACGGCCGGGCCGCACGGCAGTGCAATCGTGTGACCGAAGACAGAATGATCAGATTAAATAGGAAAAATGGATGGTACTGCAAAACATCACTCCGTTGCTGAATAACATTTATCCGCCTCAGCATTATCTTGATTAAATAATGACAATTGGAAATGAAATCAACAAGTTACTATTGCAGATAATGTCGAATTTCTTTACATCAGATTGTAATGTTGCTATAAATTAATTATAAGTCGTTGATGTTAAACGATGTTCAGTATCAGGAACAGTTTATGCTTTATGTGAAACCACAACCAACTATATCTGAGAGGAAATTATGAAAAACTTTACATTTCGCAAGATCGCGGCCGCCGCTGTGTTATTCGCTAGCGCAAGCGCCAGCCATGCCAGTCTCATTCTCATCGCGCCTGAGAACTTTGGCGGCACCGGCCTCGGCGCCGTCAACACCATCCTGACCATCCAGGGCCGCAACAATGCCGCGTCCGAGGCTGGCGGCGTCGGCTATGCCGCAACGGGCGACTTCATCACCGGCACCGATGCCAAGACTGGCAACTCGCAAACGCAGACGCGTTCGCTGGGTCAACTTGGCATCACCAGCGGCAGCACGCTGCGCGTCGTTTTCAACGCGACCGAGAATGACAACCTGATCAATCTGACCGGCCTGACGCTGACCATTTATGATCTGACCGGCGTCGCCCGGTTCGTCGCGAATCTGGACAAGGCCTACAACAACCTGTCGACGCAGTCGGGCATCGGCAATTCGGGCTTTGTGTTTGGACTGAACCAGGCCGAAGCGCTCGAAGCGCAGCAAAACGTGTTCAGTCAGGCGGGCTTCCAACAGTTCCGCCTCGGCCTGTCCGCGCTGGCGACCGGTTTTAGCGGCGGCAATGAGACCTTCTTCGCCGCCAATTCAGCGGCTGGCGGCGGCGGCGCCGCCGGAGGCACCGTGCCAGAGCCAGGTACCGTTGCACTGATCGGCCTTGCGCTGGGTGGCCTGGCACTGTCGCGCCGCAAACGCGCCTGATCGTTGCGGCCAGCACGCGCCGGCGAACGATGCCGGCGCAGCCTGTCTGACCGTTAGCGGTCGACCGTCGCCATCCGCGCTGCGTTGTAGCGCGGACCGGCGACGATCGACAGGGCGCCTTCGAGTTGCGCCATGTCCGCCACGCTGAGCGAGATGTCGGCGGCGGCAACGTTTTCTTCAAGATATGCGCGGCGCTTGGTGCCGGGAATCGGCACGATGTCCTCGCCCTTGTGCAGCGCCCACGCCAGCGCAATCTGTGCCGGCGTCACCCCTTTCGCCGCACCCATGTCCCGCACCACCGACGCTGCCGCCATGTTGGCATCGTAGTTGGCGCCCTGCAGGCGCGGGTCGAGATGGCGGAAGTCCGATTCCTGATACTCTTCGGCCCGTTTCGCGGTTCCGCTCAGGAAGCCGCGTCCAAGCGGGCTGAACGGCACCAGGCCGATGCCGAGCTCGCGCAGCACCGGCAGCACGTCCGCCTCCAGGTTGCGCTCCCACAGCGAGTACTCGCTTTGCAGCGCGCTGATCGGATGGACTGCGTGGGCGCGGCGGATATTGCCGACGCCAGCCTCCGACAAGCCGAGGAAGCGCACCTTGCCTTGCTGAACCAGGTCGGCCATGACGCCGACCACGTCCTCGATTGGCACCTGCGGGTCGATCCGGTGCTGGTACAGCAGGTCGATGTAGTCGGTGCCGAGGCGCTTGAGCGATCCTTCCACTGCCTCGCGAATATGTGCCGGGCGGCTGTCGAGGCCGGTACTGTCGCTGCCATCGAGCTTGAAGCCGAACTTGGTGGCGATGACGACGTCGTTGCGCCGGCCCTGCAGCGCCCGGCCCAGCAGCAGTTCGTTGTCGTAGGGCCCATATACTTCGGCCGTGTCGAACAGGGTCACGCCCAGTTCGATCGCGCGGCGGATCGTGGCGATCGACTCGGCCTCGTCGGCCGGGCCGTAGGCGGTGCTCATGCCCATGCATCCGAGTCCCAGTGCCGAAACGGCCAGCCCGTTTGTACCCAGGTTGCGCTGCTTGATCATCGTGTTCTCCTCAGTGTTAAGTGTGAAGCCAGTATCGTTCTAATTCGCCATGTACACAATTCAGTTAAAATGCAAAGGATTGTTGAAGCAAACGCAATGGTGAGGGTCGAAAGATGCAGATGTTGCGGGAAATGGCGATCTTCGCGCAGGTCGTCGACAGCGGCGGCTTTTCGGCCGCCGCGCGCCAGCTCGGGCTGACCACGTCGGCGGTCAGCCGCCATGTGTCGCGGTTGGAGGCGCACCTCGGCGGGCGGCTGTTGCAACGCACGACGCGCTCGTTGGCGCTCACCGAGCTGGGCGGGCACGTGCATGCCGCGTGCGCGCGCATGCTTGGCACCGCGCGCGAAATCCATGCGCTGGCGGGCAACTACAGCGCGCGGCCCAACGGCGTCATCCGCGTCACCGCACCGGTCGCGTTCGGCCAGGTGTGGCTGGCGCCGAAGCTGCCGGGCTTTCTGGCGCTGTATCCGGAAGTCAATGTGCACCTGACCCTGGTCGACCGCATTGTCGACCTGATCGAAGACGGCGCCGACCTGGCCATCCGCATCACCGCCGAAGTGGCGCCGGGCCTGGCGGCGCGGCCGCTGTGCGCGATGCGCTACCTGCTGGTGGCCTCGCGCGGCTACCTGGCCGAGCACGGCGCGCCGCTCACCCCGGAGGCGCTCGCCGCGCACCGCTGCAGCCACGTCGGCGCCCCGTTCGACGGCCCCTGGACGGTGCAGCGCGGCGACAGCGTGGTCAGCGTCAGCGTGCCGGCGCGCGTGACGATCAACAACAGCGCGGCGATCCTGGCGATGGTGGAAGCGGGCGGTGGCATCGGCCTGGTGCCGGACTTTACGGCGCGCGCCGCCTTGGCGGCAGGCCGGGTGGTGCAGGTATTGCCGGACTGGCGCTTGTGCGAACCGTATGGCGGCGCCGTGCACGCCGTCTACATGCCTGGCAAACACCTGGCGCTCAAAGTGCGCGCGTTCATCGACTACGTCGTCGCCGCCCACGCCGACGCCGGCTAGCCGGCGTCGCCACGCGCTGCGATGCGGCGAAGCTCCGTCGCGATGAGCTTGCGCAGATTTTCCTTGTGCATCTCGGCCGTGCGGCGGGCGCGCGACAGCGCTTCGCCGCTGATGTCGATCTGTATCGGCGTGGCCGCGGGAAACACAATCGACGGCGCCAGCAGCTGCAGCATGCGCTGCGTCGATTCGGGGCTGGCCAGCGTGGCCGCCAGTGTCTCCACCGGCTGGGTGATCGATTCCAGCTGGTGCCATCTGGCGCGCTCGGCGACGACCTGCGCCATGTAGGTCGAGTGTCCCGTCATCGCCGCGACGCGCTCGACTTCGCCCATCGCCTCGGCCAGCGCGCCGAGCGCCGTTTCAAGCCGTCGCGCGGCGTCAAGGCACGCGTTGGGCGCGGAGGAATCGTCTGTGCTGTTCATGATCATGTCCTGGCAGTGGATCGGGCTAGTATTTTGCGCCGCATCGCCTGTGGCGGACGCACGCATGGTCCCCGCTGAGGCGGCCGGACGCCGTGCACGAATTAACCGGTAGCCACGCTGCCCTCCTGCTCGATGACGGCGCGCCGCAGGATCTTGCCGACGTTCGATTTCGGCAGCGGCTCGTCGCGAAACACGACAATTTTCGGCACCTTGTAGGCTGCCAGGTTGGCCCTGCAATGTTCGATCAGGTCGGCTTCGGCGAGGTGCGGGTCCTTGCGCACCACCACCACCTTGACGACCTGGCCGGAGCGCTCGTCCGCCGCGCCGATCGCCACCGCTTCGAGCACGCCCGGGTGGGCCGCCACCACTTCTTCGACCTCGTTCGGAAACACCTTGAAGCCGGAGACGATGATCATGTCTTTCTTGCGGTCAAGCAGGCGCACGTAGCCCTGCTCGTCCATGGCGCCGATGTCGCCGGTGCGCAGCCAGCCGCCGGGCGCGAACACCATCGCCGTTTCGTCCGGATTGTTCCAGTAGCGCTGCATCACCTGCGGGCCGCGCACGCAGATTTCGCCCGGTTCGCCCAGCGGCAGCGGCGTGCCGGCGTCGTCGAGGATGGCAACTTCGGTCGACGGAATCGGCAGGCCGATGGCGCCGGTGAAGTGGCCCGCGTCGAGCCGGTTGGCGCAGACGATCGGCGACGTCTCGGTCAGGCCGTAGCCCTCGGTGACGTGGACGCCGAAACGCTGCTGCCAGCGTTCGGCCACGCTGCGCTGCATCGCCATGCCGCCGGCTACCGCCAGCTTCAGCGTGCCGGTGGCGGCGTCTTCCACGCCGCGCGTGTCGAGCAGCGCGCGAAACAGCGTGTTGACGCCGACGATCGTGCTCGGCCTGGTGTGCTTCATCTCCTTGACCAGTGCCGGCAGGTCGCGCGGGTTGGTGACGAGCACGTTGGTCGCGCCCAGCCGCATGAACGCCAGTGTGCAGGTCAGCGCGAAGATGTGGTACAGCGGCAGCGGCACCAGCGCCACCTCGCGCCCGGGCGTGAGCACGCCGCGCACCCATGCCTCGGTCTGCAGCACGTTGGCCACCAGGTTGGCGTGGCTCAGCACGGCCGCCTTCGGCACGCCGGTGGTGCCGCCGGTGTATTGCAGCAGGGCAGTGTCGGCGCCGTTGATTGCCACCGCGGACATGTCCAATGCGGCGCCGGCGCGCAGCACGTCGTTAAAGTCGAGCGCGCCGTCGATGTGCCATTCGGGCACCATGTGCTTGACGTGGGCGACGACGAAATTGGTCAGCAGCGCGCGCGGCAGGTGCAGCATGTCGCCGACCCTGGTGGTGATGACGATGCGCACCAAGGTCGACGGCAGCACCTGCTGCACGATATGGGCGAAATTTTCCAGCACCACGATGCAGGTGGCGCCGGAGTCGACCAGCTGGTGCAGCAGTTCGCGCGCGCTGTACAGCGGGTTGGTGTTGACCGCAACGCAGCCGGCGTGCAGCGCGCCGAACAGCGCGACCGGATATTGCAGCAGGTTCGGCAGCATGATGGCGACCCGGTCGCCTTGCTGCAGGCCGGCCGTGTGCCGCAGGTAGGCGCCAAACGCGCGCGCCTGCTGGTCGAAGCGCCGGTACGTCAGGGCGGCGCCCTGGTTGGCGAACGCGTCGCGGTCGGGCCAGGCGGCGACCGAAGGCGCAACGAGCGCCGGCAGCGAGCGGAATGCGGCCGTGTCGACCTCGGCCGGCACGTCGGGCGGGTAGCTGCGCAGC
This sequence comes from Massilia sp. TWR1-2-2, assembly GCF_049897565.1. Lineage (NCBI taxonomy): Bacteria > Pseudomonadati > Pseudomonadota > Betaproteobacteria > Burkholderiales > Oxalobacteraceae > Massilia > Massilia sp. TWR1-2-2. The sequence continues at coordinate 38,352 of NZ_JAFCWM010000030.1, forward strand.
CAGGGCTTTTCCATGTGGTCACCTCGGGTCGATCGGCACGCGCACGCGCCATACCAATCTACCTTGCGCCACCGGCGCGGGCGTCACCTGATGCACATCAATCGAGCGTGGCGCGCTGGCCGAAGCCGGCCGGGCTTACCACTCGAGCGGTGTTTGCTTGCCCATGTTCAAATTATCGTGGCGACGGCGCTGGCGTTTCAGCGATGTTGAAGTTGCCGGCACGTTTTGCGCGGCGCCGCGGCGGTCTGCCGGCGCGCGCGCCGTCGGGCCACGCGGCGCCGTCGAATCGGCGGCGGCGTGGTAGTCGGTAGTTGATTCCAGCGAGAAATCCAGCATGGCAGCCTCCAGGGCAATAAGCTGCATTCAGGATAGGGCGATGGCGGGAGAGCGGTACTGAGCGAACCCAAGCGCAATGGCATGTCGCCAAGGACTTCATGAGGATCACGCGTTGGCGGCGTAGAGAACTTTCCCATTTCTAAGAATGTGTTCGGTCAGAGCGGGATTGTCGATTTGGCGAAACAAGCAAAGGTCCACTGAGTACGGCAAAAGCAGATCGTCGATGTCGTTTTCGATTATCAATAAATCCGCATCCGTCACGGCCTCGTCCATGATGGACAGGTCAATCTCCGAAGACTGGCGGAAATTGCCTTTGGCGCGAGAACCGTACAAGCGCACTTCGGTTACCGGCGAATGGCTTTTAACGCCTCGCGCGAGGCCCCTTGAACCGGTCAGGTCCGCGATTCGGGTCATCTCAACCCTCGGCGATGCGCGCCGCGATATGTGCCAGCGCTTCGTCGACCTGGTCGATCAGGATCAGGCACAAGTCGCCTTCCGCCAGCCGCGCCAGTGCCGTGTCGATGGCGATGAATTCGCCATTGATCTGGTCGATGTGCGTGGTGCGCGCGGCGCCGGCCAGGCCTTCGCGCAGCAGGCCGAGCACTTCGCCGTCTTCGCGCCCGCGCTGGCAGGCATCCTGGTACAGCAGCACGTCGTCAAAGGCGGCGCCGAGGATCTCGGTCTGCTGGCGGATGTCTTCGTCGCGGCGGTCGCCGGCACCGCTGATCACCACCGAGCGGCGCTTGGCCGGCATGCTTTCGACGGCGCCGACCAGCGCGGAGATCGCGTCGGGGTTGTGGCCGTAGTCGGCGATCACGGTCGCGCCGCGGTAGTCGAACACGTTGAAGCGGCCCGGCGCGTTGTCGTTCTCGCTGGCGAACGACTTCAGGCCGGCGCGGATCGATTCCCACGTCATGTTCACCGCCCACGCCGCCGCCACCGAAGCGAGCACGTTATCGACCTGGAAGCCGATGGTGCCGTTGCGCGTGATCGGCACGTCCGACAGCGGGGCCGTGTAGATCGTCTTGCCTTGCGACGCGACCAGCTGGCCGTTCTCGACGTAGACCACGCGATGGCCGCGCGCGCGGTGCATCGACATCACCGGATGCTGCACGTCGGCGGTAAAGAAGGTAACGGCGCCGCGGCAGTTCTCGGCCATGCCGACCACCACCGGATCGGCGGCGTTGAGCACTGCCATGCCGTGGTCGGAGACGTTCTGCACGATGACGCGCTTGAGCACCGCCAGGTCTTCGACGGTGGTGATGTAGTTCAGGCCGAGATGGTCGCCCGCGCCGATGTTGGTCACCACGGCGACCTGGCAGCGGTCGAACGCGAGGCCTTCGCGCAGCATGCCGCCGCGCGCGGTTTCGAAAACGGCGGCGTCGACGTCGGGATGGAGCAGCACGTTGCGCGCGCTGCGCGGGCCGCTGCAGTCGCCGCTGTCGATGCGACGCCCTTCGATGTAGACGCCGTCGGTGTTGGTCATGCCGGTGCGCAGGCCGCCGGCGGTGAGCAGGTGCGCGATCAGGCGCACCGTGGTGGTCTTGCCGTTGGTGCCGGTGACGGCGATGACCGGGATGCGGCCGTCGTCGCCATCGTCGAACATCGACGAGATGATCGCTTCGCCGACCGGGCGGCCCTTGCCGAAGGAGGGCGACAGGTGCATCCGCAGGCCCGGCGCGGCGTTCACTTCGACCACGCCGCCGCCTTGTTCTTCGATCGGTTTGAGCACGCTGTCGCACACCAGGTCGACGCCGCAGATGTCCAGGCCCACCATGTGGGCCGCGGCGACCGCGCGCGCGGCCACTTCCGGATGGACGTCGTCGGTGACGTCGGTGGCGGCGCCGCCGGTCGACAGGTTGGCGTTGTTGCGCAGGATGACGCGCCCGCCGCGCGGCGGCACCGAATCAGCTTGATAACCTTGGGTGGCCAGGCTGGCCAGCGCGATGTCGTCGAAGCGGATCTTCGTCAGCGGCGTGGTGTGGCCGTTGCCGCGGCGCGGATCGAGGTTGACGCGGTCGACCAGCTGGCGCACGGTGAGCACGCCGTCGCCGGTTACCTGCGGCGGATCGCGGCGCGCGGCGGCGATCAGTTTGCCGCCGACGACCAGCAGGCGGAAGTCGTTGCCGGGCAGGTAGCGCTCGACCAGGATATCGTCGCGAAATTCCGATGCCGCGGCAAAGCCGGCGTGCATCTGTTCCTTGGTGGTGATGTTGACGGTGACGCCCTTGCCCTGGTTGCCGTCCTTCGGCTTGATTACCACCGGCAGGCCGATCTCGAGCGCGGCGGCCCAGGCGTCGTCGGCGTCGAGCGCCACGCGCCCGTGCGGCACCGGCACGCCGGCCGCGTCGAGCAGCTTCTTGGTCAGTTCCTTGTCCTGGGCGATCGCTTCGGCGATGGCGCCGGTGCGGTCGATCTCGGCGGCCTGGATCTTGCGCTGGCGGCTGCCCCAGCCAAACGTCACCAGGCTGCCGTCGGTCAGGCGGCGAAACGGGATGTTGCGCGCCACCGCGGCCTGCACGATAGCGCCGGTCGATGGCCCCAGGCGCACGTCTTCATCGAGCTCGCGCAGCTGCGCCAGCGCCGCTTCGATGTCGAACGCGGTGTCGCCGCTGGCGGCCTTGACCAGCTGCTCGGCCAGCTCGAGCGCCAGGCGCCCGACGGCTTCTTCGGAATATTCGACGACCACCTGGAAGATACCGGGCTCCATCGTCGACGTGGTGCGGCTGAAGGTCACCGGGCAGCCGGCCTGCGCCTGCAGGTCGAGCGCAGCCAGTTCGAGCACGTGGGCCATCGGGATGGTGTCGTTGTGGCCGGTCGGCTGCAGCGGCGACAGCGCCGGGAAGCGTGCGCGCAGGCGGGTTTCGAAACCGGCGAGGTTGCCGACCCACTCTTCGTCCGGGGTGCAGGCGACGATCGCCTCCACCGACGTGTGGTGACTCCAGAGGTTGGGGCCTCGCAGCGCCCGTACGCGTGATACTTGCATAAACCGTGTTCCTGTCCTGCTTAGTTAATTAGATTAATGAGTCGATTGTTTTGGACTGGCGTCGAAGGTGCGCAGGCCGGCGGCCAGCAGCGCCGGCTCGACGTCGAGCGCCCACGCCGCGGCCACCGCCGCCAGCACGCTGGCAGGGTACTTCGCGGTGGCGCTCTTGAGTGCCGCCAGCGGCAGCAGGGCGGTTTCGTCGGCGCCGCTGGCCAGCACGATGGCGCCGGCGCGCACGAACACGGCGCGCTTGCCGTCGGCGCGCTGGCGAACCAGTACCGCGTTGTCCGGATCGACGGCATAGAAAATGACTTCGCCGTCGCACAGGTCGGCCAGTTCGGCCACCGCAGCGTCGTCGGCGTTGAGCACGGCGGCGCCGTGCGGCAGGATCACGTCGACCTGGGTGCGCACCACGTTGGCCATGTCGTCGGCGTCGCGGATGTAGAACTCGGCAAGGTCCGCCATGCCCTCCATGTCGGTGACGATGCCGACCTGGCACTTGTCGTAGGCCAGGCCCTCGGCCAGGATCATCCGCGCGTTGCTCTCGAAGACGGCGGCGTTCAGGGTGCGGTTGATCAGCAGGCGCTGGCCGGTTTTCCAATTGATGCAGTCGCCGCTGACGACCTTGCGGTGGTCGAGATACATGCCCTGGCCGCTGACGACGCCGACGTGCACGCCGGTCAGGTTGACCAGGCAGCCGAGCAGGCGCGCGATCAGGCTCGTGCCAAGCGTGCCTGTGACGCCGACGATCGGGATGCGGCCGCTGTCACCCGGCTCGAACAGGTGCGCGATGATGGCGGTGCCGACCGGCCGGGCTTGGCCGTTGGCCGGCTTCAGGTGCGCCAGCAGTCCAGGGCTGGCATTGACTTCGATGATGGCGCCTCGCTGCTCGTCGAGCGGGCGCGAGATGTCTTCGCACACCAGGTCGACGCCGGCGATGTCGAGGCCCACCACGCGCGCGGCCAGCGCCGCCGCATCGGCGATCGACGGATGGATGTTGTCGGTGACGTCGAGCGAGACGTTGCCGTTCGGCTGGATCAGCACCTTCTGGCCGCTAAGGGGGACGGAGTACGCCGTCATGCCCTGGCGTTCCAGTTCGAGGATGATCTCGGCGCCTTTTTCCGGCGCCAGCGCGTTCAGCGGCGAATCCTCGCCGCTGCCGCGGCGCGGGTCGGTGTTGATCTGGGCGTCGACCAGCGCGATGATGTTGGCGGCGCCGTCGCCGGTGACCCACAGCGACTCGCCCTTGGCGGCGGCCACCACCTGCTTGCCGACCACCAGGATGCGGTGCTCGTCGCCGGCGATGAAGCGCTCCACCAGCACGCTCTTGCTGTCGCCCTTGCGGCTGGCGAGGTGGTAGGCGGCGACGACGTCGGCCTCGCTCATCAGGTTGAGCGACACGCCGCGCCCGTGGTTGCCGTCGTACGGCTTGACCACTACCGGCAGGCCGATGTCCTGCGCCTCTTCCCACGCTTGTTCGGCGCTGCGCACCAGCGCGCCCTCCGGCACCGGCACGCCGCACGACTTGAGCAGCGTCTTGGTCAGGTCCTTGTCGCTGGCGATGCTCTCGGCAATGGCGCTGGTGCGGTCGGTTTCGGCGGTCCAGATGCGGCGCTGCGCGGCGCCGTGGCCCAGCTGCACCAGGTTGCCGTCGGTCAGGCGGATCGACGGAATCTTGCGCTCGGTGGCCGCTTCGACGATGTGCGCGGTCGACGGACCCAGGCAGTGCTCGTCGACCAGTTCCTTCAGCTTCGCCACGCTGGCGGCGAGGTCGAATGCGGCGCCGTCGATGGCGGCGAGCAGCAGCTCGCGGCCGGCGGCCAGCGCCGCCAGGCCAACATGTTCGTCGCGGGTGCGAAACGCCATCTTGTAGATGCCGGTGTCGCCGGTCGAGCGCGTCTTGCCGAAACCGGTGCGCATGCCGGCCAGGTTTTGCAGTTCCAGCACCACGTGTTCGAGGATGTGGGCGGCCCAGGTGCCTTCGCGCAGGCGCTCGAGGAAGCCGCCGTGCTCGCCGACGCCGCAGCGGTGCACGACCAGGCCCGGCAGCGAGTCGACCAGCCGCTCGTACAGCCCCGGGATCAGGTTCGACGGCAATTCTTCCAGCGCGCCGATATCGACCACCGCCTCGATGACCGGGCGGTAAGTCCAGATGTTGGGGCCGCGCAGATGCGTCACGCGGAGCAGGGCAAGGTCTTTCGTCTTGATCATGTAGATTATTTCTTGATAACGGCCGCCGGCGCCGGCCGTGCTGAGGCTGTGCCTGTGTTTGACTGCATCTGGCTGCACCCGAGGAAACCGGGGCTTCCTGAGGCACTTCCTGTTGTATACTTGCTGTAACGAAGCTTACCGCGCCGAACCAATTTCTGCCAGTCTGGATGCGCTTGCGGTGTCCGTCCCCTTTTTTGCATTTTCCCTTATTCCGAGAACACTTGCCTGTAACGGGCGGCACGACAATGACATCTCAACAACTAGTTTCCCCAGCGCTGCTCCCGGTTGCGGCCAGTTTCCTGCCCGATCAGTGGTTGCCTGACGTCGAGAAAAAACTCTTACCAGGGGAGAACGTTTTAACCAGCGTCGAGGTTGACCTCGATGCGAAATTGCGCTTTACCAAGGGCATCGTCGTCGTCACCGACCGCCGCCTGATCGCGCGCGCACCGGGCGAATCGGAGTGGCGCGAGTGGAGCTACCGGCCCGGCCTGCAGCTCAAGCACCACGATCACGCCGGCGTCGGCCACCTCGAACTGCTCGACCAGCAGGGCCGGCTGGCCGCCTGGCGCTTCACGCTGGGGCAGAACCTGCAGGCGATCCGCGTGCTCGACCATTTCCGCGAGCAGCAGCACAGCTACGCCAGCGGGCGGCAGGTAGCAAAGCCGGAACAGAACGTCTGCCCGAGCTGCAAGGCGCCGCTCGAGCCGGACGAGGAAGAGTGCCCGATCTGCACCAAGGTGCTGTACACGCCGCCGTCGACGTGGACCCTGTTCCGCCTGTGGCGCTTTGCCAAGCCGTATCAGGGCCAGCTGGGGCTGGGCTTTTTCCTGATGCTCGCCAGCACCGCCGCGCACATGATTCCGCCGTACCTGACGATGCCGCTGATGGACAACGTGCTCATTCCGTTCCAGAACGGCCAGCCGGTCGACCAGAACCTGGTGTGGTTATATATGTCGGGCCTGCTTGGCGCGGCCGTGCTGGCGTGGCTGCTGGGCTGGTGGAAGACGTACGTGCTGGCGCTGGTGTCGGAACGGATGGGCGCGGACCTGCGTTCGGCCACCTACGAACACCTGATGAAGCTGTCGCTCGAATTTTTCGGCGGCAAGCGCACCGGCGACCTGATGTCGCGCATCGGCAGCGGCAGCGACCGCATCTGCGTGTTCCTGTCGCTGCACCTGCTCGACTTCGCCTCCGACGTGCTGATGATTATCATGACCGGCGTGATCCTCTGTTCGATCAATCCGATGCTCGCCGTCATCACGCTGGTGCCGCTGCCATTCATCGCCTGGATGATCCACCTGGTGCGCGACCGCCTGCGCACCGGCTTCGAAAAGATCGACCGCGTGTGGGGTGAAGTGACCAACGTGCTGGCCGACACGATTCCCGGCATCCGCGTGGTCAAGGCGTTCGCCCAGGAAAAGCGCGAGGCAGTCCGTTTCCGCGAAGCCAACAAGCACAATCTCGCCGTCAACGACAAGCTCAACAAGGTGTGGTCGCTGTTCTCGCCGACGGTGTCGTTCCTGACCGAGCTCGGCCTGCTGGTGGTGTGGGTGTTTGGCATCTTCCAGGTGTCGACGGGCGAGATCACCGTCGGCGTGCTGACCCTGTTCATCACCTACAGCAGCCGCTTCTACGGCAAGCTCGATTCGATGAGCCGCATCGTGTCGGTCACGCAGAAATCGGCCTCCGCGGCAAAGCGCATCTTCGACATCCTCGACCATGTGTCGAGCGTGCCGGAGCCGGCCAACCCGGTCAAGCTCGACAACATCGAGGGACGCATCGACCTGCGCGAAGTCGGTTTCCGCTATGGCAACCGGGCGGTCAACCGCGGCATCACGCTCAACATCAAGGCCGGCGAATTCGTCGGCCTGGTCGGCCACAGCGGCTCGGGCAAGAGCACGCTGGTCAACCTGATCTGCCGCTTCTACGACGTCTCCGAAGGCGCCATCTTGCTCGATGGCGTAGACATCCGCTCGTTCGCCGTGTCCGATTACCGCCGCAACATCGGCCTGGTGCTGCAGGAGCCGTTCCTGTTTTTCGGCACCATCGCCGAGAACATCGCCTACGGCAAGCCTGGCGCCAGCCGCGAAGAGATCATCGCCTCGGCGCGCGCGGCGCACGCCCACGAATTCATCTTGCGCCTGCCGCAAGGCTACGACTCGATGGTCGGCGAGCGCGGCCAGGGCCTGTCCGGCGGCGAGCGCCAGCGCATCTCGATCGCGCGCGCGCTGCTGATCGACCCGCGCATCCTGATCATGGACGAGGCCACCTCGTCGGTCGACTCGGAAACCGAAAAGGAAATCCAGAAGGCGCTCGACAACCTGGTGCAGGGCCGCACCACGATCGCCATCGCGCACCGCTTGTCGACCTTGCATCGCGCCGACCGGCTCGTCGTGCTCGACCGCGGCGTGGTGGTGGAGCAGGGCAGCCACGACGAGCTGATGGCGCGCGAAGGCGCCTACTACCGGCTGTACGAGGCGCAGGCGCGCAACGTCGACGGCGACATCGACGACAAGGACGAATAAAATGGCGACCAGCACATTTCAGTTAAGCCGCGACAGTTTCGGCGCGCTCGAACTTACCGCCGACGACGGCGTGCTGCACCACGGCGTGTCGCCGGTGCGCGCCTTTCCGATCCAGTCGCCATCGCAAGGCATCTCGCTGGTGCTGCACGACGGCAAGGAAGTGGCGTGGATCGACGACCTGGCCGACCTGCCGCCGCCGATCCGCGCGCTGTTGCAGGAAGAACTGAACGGGCGCGAGTTCATGCCCGAGATCAGCCACATTGCCAGCGTCAGCAGCTACGCCACGCCGTGCACCTGGTTCGTCAAGACCGACCGCGGCGATACCGAATTCGTCCTCAAGGACGAGGGCGACATCCGCCGCATCGGCGACGCGTCGCTGCTGGTGGCCGACAACCACGGCATCCACTTCCTGGTGCGCAACATGTTCACCATCGACAAGCACAGCCGCAAGATTCTCGACCGCTTTTTGTAACCAAGGAGTTCGCATGCATTACCTGTTGTGTTATGACCTGGCGCCAGACTACCTCGAGCGCCGCGGCGAATTTCGCACGCCGCACCTGCAGCTGGCATGGGACGCCCAGGCGCGCGGCGAGCTGGTGCTGGCCGGCGCGCTGTCCGACCCGGCCGACCAGGCGATGCTGGTATTCCAGGCCGACAGCCCGGACGTGGTGGACGCGTTCGCCAAGGCCGACCCTTACGTCACGCACGGGCTGGTGACGAGCTACCGCGTGCGCCCGTGGAACACGGTCGTCGGCGACCTGGCGTTCACCCCGGTCAAGGGTTGAGCGCGCTGCGCTGGTCGTACTCGCTCGACGGGATCGACCTGGCGGAGCTGTCGGCGCTGTTCGAGGCGTCGCCGCCGATGGGCAACAAGCAGCCCGCGGATCTGAAGATCGCTTTCGTCAACAGCATGTTTGTGTGCTTCGTGCACGACGGCGCCGCGCTCGTTGGCGTTGGCCGAGCGCTCGCCGATGGCGTCTACGTTGCCTATCTGGGCGACATCGCCGGGCTGCCGTCGCACCGTGGGATCAGCCTGGGGAAGCAAATCGTCGCCGAACTGCTGCGCCTTTGCGCCGGCCACAAGAAAGTCATCCTCTATTCAGTGCCCGGCAGGGAAGGGTTCTACGAACAGTCGGCTTCCGGCGCATGCGCACCGCGATGGCGATCTGCGAGAACCAGGACGCCGCCATGGAGCGCGGCTACGTCGAGTCCGGCCCGGCGCATCGTCCCATCGGGGTCTGACCCTGTTTTTGGGGAAATGTGTGCGTTTACCGTCCCGCGATTACCGTTAGTAGGGAGCTTGCAGCAGCGCGCTCATGCGCCGCCAGTGCGATCCCTTCCAGTACACCCGGTGGCACACGTCGCAGCTGCTGAACTCGTGAAGCAGTTCGGGCACGCTTGGCGGCAGGCGCTCGAACACCGCGGCCTTGGCGGCGCGGCGCAACGGCGCGTTGCAGTGCAGGCACAGCGAAAAAGGCGCGGCGTCGGCGCGCAGGCGCAGGCGGTCGAGCACCTCGGCCAGCTGCGCCGCCGGCCGCAGCGCATGCACGTAGCGCCCGTGCGCGATGCTGCGCCGCTTGAGCAGCTCGCGGTCGCGCGTCAGCACCACCCGCTGCTCGGCGCCGGCGATCTGCTCGATCTCATCGTCATCGAAGCCGTTGTCGTACAGCGTGTCGAAACCGGCCATGCGCAACAGGCGCGCCAGGCCGCCGAGGTGGGCGTCGGCGATGAAGCGCCGCGGCGCCGCGGCCGGCGCACGCAATTGCGCCATCGCGCCGACGTCCAGCATGGCAAAGCGCGGATACACCGCCACCCGGTCGCCATCGCGCAGCGGCCAGTCGAACGGCGCCGGCGTGCCGTTCACCAGCACCAACTCAACTTCCGTATGCGGCACCCCCAGCGCTTCAATCATGTGCTTGGCGCTGGCACCCTGCGCGCAAGCGCCGGCGAACGACCGCTGCCGCCGCGCCGGGGCCAGGAACACGTTTAGCTCACCGTAGAACCGAAAGGCAGACATGACGGACATTGCGAGCATATAAAGTGTTGTTAATCGGTGTAAATGTTTCTGTCTTTCAAGCTAAGCGCGTTACCGAACATACTCGTTGTCCCCAACAAGTAATAGTGAACGTCAATAGTCGATTGCCAACGTTAGATCAACCAACCGTGTTTTCGATCCACCGCGTGAACCCACTCGGTGTTGTCCGAAAAGCTACAGCTACCAAAAGAAGGAAATACCATGAACGCTCTGAAGCGCTATTCCAGAACTCTATGTTGCGCCGCCGGCTTCCTCGCCGCCGCGCTCGTCGCCGGTTGCGGCGGTGGCGGTGACCAGGGCCGCGATCCGATCCTCGGCCTGCCGGCCGCCGATCTCGTCAGCGTGGCAGTGACCCCGGCGACCGCCTCGGTCGCCATCGGCGCCAGCCAGAAGCTGGTCGCCACCGCCACCTACACGGACGGCTCGTCGCGCGACGTCAGCGTCGGCGCCGCATGGACCTCGGCCACCCCGGCTGTCGCCACCGTCAATGCCACCTCCGGCGTCGCCGTCGGCGTCAGCGTCGGTAACGCCGTCGTCACCGCGGCCTTCAGCGGCAAGAGCGGCTCGTCGACCCTGACCGTGCTGCCAGCGGCGCTGGTGTCGATCGCCGTGCTGCCGGCGAACCCGTCGGTCAACATCGGCGCCTCCCAGCAGTTCAGCGCGATGGGCACGTTCAGCAACAACACCACGCGTGACATCACTGCGCTGTCGACCTTCCGCTCGGCCACCACGACCGTCGCCACGATCGACGCCGTCACCGGCCGCGCTCTGGGCTTAGCTGCCGGCACGTCGGTGATCAGCGCGACCTCCGGCGCCCTGTCGGGCAGCACCACCCTGACCGTCAACCCGGTTACGCTGGTCTCGCTGGCACTGACGCCACAGGCGCCAGTGCTGCAAATTGGCGCCGTGCGCCAGTTGACGGCGACCGCAACGTTCTCGAACGGCACTACCGCCGACGTCACCAGCGCCACGTCGTTCACGTCGAGCTTCGCCGGTAACGCCTCCGTCGGCCTGGCCAATGGCCTGGTCACCGGCGTCGCCGCCGGTTCGTCCGTCGTGACCGCCAGCTACAACGGCCAGAGCGCCACCACCACCGCCACCGTGATCGCCAACGTCGCCCTGACGCGCATCGTCGTCACTCCGGCCAGCGCCAACGTTGCCCTCACCGGCACCCAGCAGTACACCGCCACCGCCACCTACTCGGATAACTCCACCGCGAACGTCACCTCGACCGTGACCTGGACGTCGAGCAACACCGCCATCGGCACCGTGCTCAACACCGGTGTCGCCACCGGCGTCGCCACCGGCACCACCACCATCACGGCAACTTCCGGCCTGCTGTCTGGTAGCGCAAGCTTGACCGTCGGCGCCGCCGTGCCACCACCTGCCTCGGCACCAGTCAACCTGGGCCGCGCTACCAGCTTTGCGGTTCTGGCCGGCACCGCGCTGACCAACAACTCGGGCGGCACTACCTTGATCACCGGCGACGTCGGCTCGCCGTCGCAAACCACCGATCCGACCATCGCTGGTCCTTACACTAACTACAAATCGGGCGCCGAGCTGACCAATGCACTGGCTGACCTGCAAGTTGCCATCACCGACGCCAACAGCCGTACCTGCGACGTCAGCTCGGCCAGCGGCATCGACCTCGGCGGCGCTACGCTGAGCCCTGGCGTGTACTGCTACGCCGGCTCGATCAGCATCACCGGCACGCTGACCCTGAACGGCCCTGGCGTGTACATCTTCCGCACCCAGACCACGCTGAACACGACCGCCAATTCGATCGTCGCCCTCAACAACGGCGCCACCGCCGACAACGTGACCTGGGTGCCGGTCGGCCCGACCACGTTGGGCGCGAACAGCGTCTTCAAGGGTTCGGTACTCGGTCAGTCGGCCGCCATCACCGTCGGCGACAACACCACGCTGCTCAACGGACGCGTGCTGTCTGGCGCCGCTGTGACCCTGCGCAACAACCAGATCACTAAATAATCACCTACCGAATCCGGAGAATCATATGAAATCAGCTAACAAACTGGGCACGCTGACCGCGGTCGCATGCGCCATCCTGGCCAGCCAGGCTGCCTGGGCAGGTGAAGACACCTTCGTCAACCCGGACTGGGCCAATAGCGCCTGGTACGTCGGCGCCGGCATCGGCAAGTCGCGTGCCGCCATCGACGACGAGCGCCTGATCCGCAGCCTGACCGCCAACGGCGCCACGCTGACGAGCTTTACTACCGACGAGCGCGGCACCGGCGGCAAGCTGTTCGTCGGCAAGCAGCTGAACCAGTACTTCGCCATCGAGGCCGGCGTGTTCGACCTCGGCAAGTTCGGCTTTAACTCGACCACGTCGGGCAACGGCGCGCTCAACGGCGAAGTCGGTTTTCGCGGCGTCAACCTCGACCTGGTCGGCCAGCTGCCGCTGTCGCAGCGCTTCTCGGTGTATGCCCGTGCCGGCATGAACTACGCCAAGGCCAGCCCGCACTTCACCGCCAACCGCCTGTACGCGGTGACCAATCCGAACCCGAGCGAGCGCAAGCTCAACGCCAAGGCCGGTCTCGGCCTGGAATACAAGTTCAGCGAAGCACTGGCAGTGCGCGCCGACGTCGAGCGCTACCGGATCAACGATGCGGTCGGCAACCGTGGCGACGTCGACATGGCGTCGATCAACCTGGTCTACAAGCTGGGCCGCCCGGCCGCGCGCCCGGTCGTCTACACGCCGCCGCCGGTAGTTGCCGAGCCGATGCCGGCCCCGCGCGTCGTCGAAGCAGCACCGCCGCCGCCGCCAAAGCCGCAGCCGGTGTCGGAGAAGGTGTCGTTCTCGGCCGAATCGCTGTTTGACTTCGACAAGTCGATCGTCAAGGCTGACGGCAAGGCAGCGCTGGACGGCTTGCTGGCCAACCTGCAGGGCATGAACACCGAAGCGATCGTGACCGTCGGCCACACCGACTCGATCGGCACCGACGCCTACAACGCCAAGCTGTCGCTGCGCCGCGCCGAAGCGGTCAAGGCCTACCTGGTATCGAAGGGCGTCGACGCTGCACGCGTGTTCGTCGAAGGCAAGGGCGAGACCCAGCCGGTGGCGGACAACAAGACTGCCGAAGGCCGCGCCAAGAATCGCCGCGTGACTGTCGAGGTAGTGGGCACCCGCACGACGATGAACTAACAACCGGACTCGCTGTTGTTTTATTGCCACAAATTGTTCGCATTCTATTTGCTATGAGTGTTAGCGAACAGAGCAGAAAGTGTAAAGCGGCAATAGTAGAGTCCAACGTCGAAACACAAAACGCTCGACCGCATAGTTTCCCGCCACCGCTAGAGGCGGTAGGCAACGGGAAGAAATTAAAGCTGAATACCAACCATTAACAACATCAATACGGATAAAAAAATGAAACTTGCTCAAAAAATGATCTCCTTGACCGCAATCGCCGCAGCCGTTCTGGCTAGCCAAGGTGCAATGGCGCAAAGCGACTTCGTCAACCCTGACTGGGCGAACCACGCGATGTACATTGGTGCAGGCATCGGCCAGTCGCGCGCTTTCGTCGACAACTCGGACATGTTCCGTCGTTTTGGTTCGACCGGCACGATCAACTCGTTCACCCAGGACCACAAAGACACCGCCGGCAAACTGCTGATCGGTAAGCAACTGAGCCGCAACTTCGCTGTCGAAGCCGCTTACTACGACCTAGGCAAGTTCACCTACGCCGCGTCGACCTTCAACGGTGGTTCTCTGGTGCGCAACTTCGGCGCCCGTGGCGTCAGCCTGGACCTGGTTGCCATGCTGCCAATGTCCGAGCGTTTCTCGGTCTACGGCCGCGTCGGTGGTAACTACTCCCGCGTTGTCGACCAGTTCATCAACAACCGCGGCTACCGCGGCGGCGACGACCGTGCCAAGAATTTCCAGCCTAAAGCTGGCGTCGGCGTAGAATTCAAGTTCACCGAAGCGCTGGCAGTGCGCGGCGAAGTCGAGCGTTATCGCCTGAAGGATGGCCTGGAAAACCGTGCTGACGTCAACGTCGCGTCGATCAACCTGGTCTACAAGCTCGGCCGTCCAACAGCTCGTCCAGTCGTCTACACGCCGCCGCCAGTCGCTGAGCCAATGCCAGCACCGCGCGTCGTCGAAGCACCGGCGCCTGCACCAGCACCAGCCCCGGTGGCAGTGTCGGAAAAGGTTTCGTTTTCGGCCGAGTCGCTGTTTGACTTCGACAAGTCGATCGTCAAGGCCGACGGCAAGGCAGCACTCGACGGCCTGGTCGCTAACCTGGCCGGCATGAACACCGAAGCCATCGTGACCGTCGGCCACACCGACTCGGTCGGTACCGATGCTTACAACCAGAAGCTGTCGCTGCGTCGCGCTGAAGCCGTCAAGGCTTACCTGGTGTCGAAAGGCATCGAAGCATCGCGCGTCTACGTTGAAGGCAAGGGCGAGTCGCAGCCAGTTGCTGACAACAAGACCGCTGAAGGCCGCGCCAAGAACCGTCGCGTGACGGTTGAAGTGGTCGGCAGCCGCACCGTCACCAAGTAATCCAGGTTCATTCCTGTAAAAGCCGCCCGGTGCAAGCCGGGCGGCTTTTTTGATGGGCCGGCGCTTTGCAACGCCTTTCCGATGCCCCAGACAACATCGGGGTCAGACCTAGGTCTGACCCCAAATTGCGCTTTGCAACGCCTTTCCGATGCCCCAGACAACATCGGGGTCAGACCTAAATGCCGCTAAGTTAAGCTTTTTTTCCCTCAGTCGTCTTTTTCGTCAATCGTTTTTCGGGATAGCGCTGCGCTACTGCTTTAACGACCCGGGCGAACTTTCGTCCGGGTCGTTGGGCTTTCAGGTCTAGTACCAGCCTTTCACGCAATCGCTTCAGTATTGCAGGAAGTTTTCCCTGCGCGGTGGCCGGCCCGATCATTAGCAGTTCGTTCTGTATGGTGACCAAGGCCAAGGTAAAACTGATTTCGGT
>NZ_JAFCWM010000031.1:0-50505 GCF_049897565.1 Massilia sp. TWR1-2-2
ACCGCCAAGCTCAACGGACTCGAGCCATTACGCTGGCTCAGCGATACACTCGAAAAGCTGCCCACCTGCCCGAACAGCAAGATCGACTCCTTGCTACCGTTTGCACAGTCTACCCAGTCGTAAACCGCATTCATAGGTGGGTGGGCCGGACGCTTACTGAAAAGGGGCCTTCGCTCATGATGAAGTCGCTCGGTGAACGGTATGTTCAATACATTAACCGTCGCTATACCAGGACCGGTACGTTGTGGGAGGGGAGGTATCGATCTTGTCTGGTGCAGAGTGAGCGATACCTGATGGTGTGCCACCGCTACATCGAGTTGAATCCTGTTCGTGCTCACCTGGTAGACGCACCTGCGCGCTACGAATGGTCTAGTTTCCATTCAAATGCATTCGGCGTGGAAAACGCCTTAGTGAAACCTCATGATTTGTATTTTCGTCTTGGATACGATCAGCGATCGCGCGAGCTCGCATATCGCGAATTGTTTAACGACGCGCTTACCGAGGAAATGTTGGTGCATGTTCGCCGTGCGACGCGCCACACGCGTGTATTGGGAACGCCTGAATTTAGGGACCAAACTAACAAAATTCTTGGCCAACAAGCTCTCGCCAACGACGTGCGCCCGTTGGCAGCGCCAAACAGTTAATTTTCCCCAAAACGGGGTCAGACCTAGGTCTGACCCCGTTTTGGGGTAACTGCCTGGAGACCAAAAATGAAAATGGTTGTCGCAGTTTGAAAAGAACTTTGTTGCATGGTTTCCTATAATGGGGCAACCGCCCAGCTGTACCAGCTCGGGCAAACCCCCTAACATTGGATGAGGAATGCCATGAACGCAAAGCTTGATTCGGCTGTCACCACGCGGCCTGTCACACGCCAGACTTTCGACGAAGTACTGGTGCCGACCTATGCGCCAGCGGCAATGGTGCCGGTGCGCGCCAGCGGGCTCGACTTGTGGGACCAGGCCGGCAAGCATTACCTCGATTTCACCGCCGGCATTGCCGTCACCAGCCTCGGCCACGCCCACCCGGTGCTGGTCGATGCCCTCACCAAGCAGATCAATACCCTGTGGCACCTCGGTAACGGCTACACCAACGAGCCGGTCCTGCGCCTGGCGCTGGCGCTGACGTCGGCCACCTTTGCCGACCGCGCTTTTTTCTGCAATTCCGGCGCCGAAGCGAACGAAGCGGCGCTGAAGCTGGCGCGCAAGTACGCCCACACCAAGTTCGGCCCGCACAAGTCGCGCATCGTGTCGTGCCTGTCGTCGTTCCACGGCCGCACCTTGTTTACCGTGTCGGTCGGCGGCCAGCCGAAATACACCGAAGGCTTCGAGCCGCTGCCGCAAGAGATCAACCATATCCCGTACAACGACGTGGACGCCGCGCGCGCCGCCATCACCGACGACGTCGCCGCCGTGATCGTCGAGCCGATCCAGGGCGAGGGCGGCGTCATCCCCGGCGACCTGGCATTCCTGAAGGCGCTGCGCGAACGCTGCGACGAAACCGGCGCGCTGCTGGTATTCGACGAGGTGCAATCCGGCGTCGGCCGCACCGGCGCGCTGTACGCCTACATGGAATGCGGCGTCACGCCCGATATCCTGACCTCGGCCAAGGCACTCGGCAACGGCTACCCGATCGGCGCCATGCTGACCACCAATGCAATTGCCGAACATTTCGGCGTCGGTACCCACGGCACCACCTACGGCGGCAATCCGCTTGCCGCGACGGTCGCACTGAACGTGATCGATACCATCAACACGCCGGCCTTCCTGGCGCGCGTGAAGGAAGCCAGCGCCAAGCTGTTCGCCAACCTGACCAAGCTGGCGGCCGACTATCCGCAGCTGTTCGGCCAGGTGCGCGGCTCGGGCCTGCTCATTGGCCTGCCGGTGGCCGAGACTTTCAAGGGCCGCGCCAAGGACTACACCAAGGCCGCCGAATCGCTCGGCCTGATGCTGCTGATCGCCGGCCCGGACGTGATCCGCCTGGCGCCGGCGCTGATCGTGTCGGACCAGCAGATCGCCGACGCCGACCGCATCATGCGCGCCGCCGCCGACGCCATTCTGGCCGCAGCCTGATCCCGGCCGCGCGGCACGCATCGTCCCCACCTAAGGAAGTCACCATGCATGTTGTTCGACCGGCGGAGCTGTCCGACATCGCGGCCCTCGAAAAGCTGGCCGCGGTGACGATGCCGGGTGTCCATACGCTGCCTAAGACGCGCGAGAAAATCGCCGCTTCGGTGGAGCGCTCGATCGCCTCGTTCGCCGCGCACGTGGACATCCCCAGCGAAGAATCCTACCTGTTCGTGCTCGAGAACCCGACCTTTGGCGAGATCGTCGGAACCGCCGCGATCTACGCGTCGGCCGGTTCGAACGGCACCTACTTCTCGTTTCGTAACGACGTCATCCAGCAGGTCTCGCGCGACCTCAATATCAGCCACAGCGTGCACGCGCTTACCTTGTGCTCCGAACTGACCGCGTACTCGCAGCTGTCGGGCTTTTACGTGCAGGGCCGCGAAGCGGCCGGCGTCGAGGCGGCGCTGCTGTCGCGCGCGCGCCTGCTGTTCGCGGTGCTCGCGCCGCACCGCTTCGGCGACCGCTTCTTCGTGCCGCTGGCCGGCGTCACCGACGCCACGGGCTCGTCGCCGTTCTGGGATGCGCTCGGCCGAAAATTCTTCAAGATGGATTTTCTCGATGCCGAAAAAGTCATCGGCGGCGCCCGAAACCGCACCCTGATCGTCGAATTGATGCCGCACTATCCGGTGTATGTGCCGCTGCTGCCGGGCGACGCCCAGGCCGCGATGGGACAGATCCACCCGGACGGCGAACTGGCCTTCAACCTGCTCACCGAAGAAGGCTTCGAGGCGGACGACTACATCGACATCTTCGACGGCGGCCCGATCCTGCAAGCGCACAAGAATTCGCTGCGCTCGTTTTCCGGCGCGGTGGTGCGCAGCGTGATGCTCGATGAACGCGGCGGCGGGCGCGATGCGGCCGTTACCTACGCCATCGCCGCCAGCAGCGAGCAGAACTTCCGCGCCATCACCGCGGTGTGCCCTTCGGTCGACGCCAGCGACTGCGTGCACCTGCCGCGCTCTGCCATCGATGCGCTGATGGTGGCGCCCGGCGACAGGGTCATCTGCGTCAGAATCTGAGAGAGAACCATATGCTAGTCGTACGCGCCATTACCACGTCGGACCTCGATGCACTGTTAGAGATGGCCAGCCAGGTCGGCACCGGCATGACCACCCTCAAGCCCGACCGCACCATGCTGGGCGACCGCATCGCGGTGGCGGTGGCCTCGTTCGCCCAGACCATCGCCCCCGAAAAACGCGACTACATGTTCGTCATGGAGGACACCTCGAGCGGCCGCATGGCCGGCGTGTGCGCCATCAAGGGCGCGGTCGGCCTCACCGAGCCGTTCTATAATTACCGCATCGGCACGCTGGTGCACTCGAGCCGCGAACTCGATATATTCACCCGCATGGATACGCTGTACTTGTCGAACGACCTGACCGGCTCGACCGAACTGTGCTCGCTATTTTTGCATCCGGACTACCGCATCGGCCATAACGGCAAGTGGCTGTCGAAAAGCCGCTTCCTGTTCATCGCCCAGTTCCCGCACCTGTTTACCGAAAAGCTGATCGCCGAGATGCGCGGCTTCCAGGCCGAAGACGGCAGCTCGCCGTTCTACGAGGGACTCGGCCGCCATTTCTTCAAGATGGACTTCGACCATGTCGACGACCTCACCGCGCTCGGCAAGAAGTCGTTCATCGCCGAACTGATGCCGCGCCAGCCGCTGTACGTGGCCTACTTGCCGGACGACGCCCAGTCGGTCATCGGCATGGTCCACCGCAGCACCGCGCCGGCGCGCAAGCTGCTCGAGCAGGAAGGCATGCACTTCGAGGGCTACATCGATATCTTCGACGCCGGCCCGGTGCTGCAGGGCCGCGTGTCCGAACTGCGCGCGGTGCGCGACAGCGCCGTGGTAGCCGCCAGCGAAGGCGCGTCGGCGCCGGACGCCGAGCAAACCCTGATCTCCAACACCGTGCTGCAGGACTTTCGCATGATCGTCGCCCAGGCGGCGCCCGCCGGCGGCAGGCTGCCTCTCAGCGCGGCCCAGCTCGAGCTGCTCCATTGCAGCCGCGGCGACCCACTGCGCACCCTGCCACTCAATGTAAGGAAGAACACCAATGTCTAATTTCTCCAATTTCATCGGCGGCGAGTGGCTGCCTGGCGGCGGCATTGAGCTGGTGACGATCGATCCGTCCACTGGCCGCCAGACCTGGTCGAGCAACGAGTCGACCGCGGACGACGTGCGCCACGCCGCGCAAGCGGCCAGCGCCAGCTTCGCGCAGTGGGCAGCAACGCCGTTCGATGAACGCATCGCCATCTGCACGCGCTTTCGCGACCTGCTCAAGCAGGACGCCGAGCAGCTGGCGCAGATCATCGCCGAGGAAGTCGGCAAGCCGTTGTGGGAAGCGCGCACCGAAGTGGCCACGATGGCCAACAAGGTTGACATCTCGGTGCAGGCCTACGCCGCGCGCACCGGCGCCAGCTCGGCCAGCGTGGCCGACGGCACCGCCGTGCTGCGCCACCGTCCACACGGCGTGTTCGGCGTGTTCGGCCCATATAACTTCCCTGGCCACCTGCCGAACGGGCACATCGTCCCGGCGCTCATCGCCGGCAACACGGTGGTGTTCAAGCCGAGCGAATACGCGCCACGCACCGCCGTCAAGACGGTCGAACTGTGGCAGCAGGCCGGCGTGCCGGCCGGCGTCATCAACCTGGTCAACGGCGGACGCAATACCGGCATCGCGCTCGGCCAGCAGCCGCTGCTCGACGGCGTGCTGTTTACCGGCAGCTGCCAGACCGGCGTCGCACTGCACAAGCAGTTTGGCGGCCAGCCGGGCAAAATGCTGGCGCTGGAAATGGGCGGTAACAATCCGCTCGTGGTATGGGATGTGCTCGACGTCGACGCGGCGGTCCACCACGCGGTGATGTCGGCGTTTATCTCGGCCGGCCAGCGCTGCACTTGCGCGCGCCGCCTGATCGTGCAGGACACGCCGGCCGGCGCCGCCTTCATCAAGCGTCTGGTCGAAGTGGCGGCCACGCTGACGGTCGGCCCGTCGAACGCCGAACCGCAGCCTTTCATGGGCCCGGTCGTGTCGAACGCGGTCGCCGCGATGCTGGTGCAGGCGCAGGCAGCCATGGTCGCCAAGGGCGGCGTCACGCTGCTGCAGATGCGCCAGCCGGATGCGAACGCCGGCTTCGTCACCGCCGGCATCGTCGACGTCACCGACGCCAAGGGCATCCCCGACGAGGAGTGGTTCGGGCCGCTGCTGCAGGTGATCCGCGTGGCCGACTTCGATGCCGCAGTCGGCGTCGCCAACGCCACCGAGTTCGGCCTCGCCGCCGCGCTGCTGTCGAACGACGCGGCACTGTGGAAGCGCTTTAGCGAGCAGGCGCGCGCCGGCATCGTCAACTGGAATCGCCCGACCACCGGGGCGGCCAGTTCGGCGCCGTTCGGCGGCATCGGCAAGTCCGGCAACCATCGCCCGAGCGCCTACTACGCGGCCGACTATTGCGCCTACCCGGTGGCGTCGATCGAAACGAGCGACCTGGCGATGCCCGCCAAGCTGTCGCCGGGCCTGACCTTCTGACACGGAAAACCCCGATGCAAACTGCACGCGAATACAACTTTGACGGCCTGGTCGGCCCCTCGCACAATTATGCCGGCCTTTCGTTCGGCAACGTCGCCTCGTTCAGCAACGTCAAGAGCGCTTCCAATCCGAAGCAGGCGGCCTTGCAGGGACTGGCGAAGATGCGCGCCCTGGCCGCGCGCGGCTTCGCCCAGGCGTTGCTGCCGCCGCACGCGCGTCCCAACTTTCGAATGCTGCGCCGCATCGGCTTGACCGGCACCGACGCCGACGTGCTGGCGCGTGCCTGGCGCGAGGCGCCGGTGATCCTCGCCTGCGCCTATTCGGCCTCGCCGATGTGGACCGCCAACGCCGCCACCGTCAGTCCTTCGGCCGACAGTTTCGACGGCCGCACCCACTTCACCAGCGCGAACCTGAACAACAAGCTGCACCGCGCCGAAGAACACATCCAGTCGACCCGCACCTTGCGCGCGCTGTTTGGCGACGAGCGCCATTTCGCCGTGCACGACGCGCTGCCCTCGACGCCGGCGTTCGGCGACGAGGGCGCTGCCAACCACACCCGCCTGGCCGCCAGCCATGGCGACAAGGGCGTGCAGCTGTTCGTCTACGGGCGCGTCGAATTCGACCCGTCGGCGCCGGCGCCGAAGCGCTATCCGGCGCGCCAGACGCTGGAGGCGTCGCAGGCAATCGCGCGCCTGCATGGCCTCGATGCGGCGCGCACCGTGTTCGCCTCGCAAAATTCCGACGTCATCGACCAGGGTGTTTTCCACAACGACGTCATCGCTGTCGGCAATGGCAATGCGCTGTTCTATCACGAGCAGGCGTTCGCCGACGAAGCGGCGGTGCTGAACAAGCTGCGCGCGGCGATGGACAGCGTCGGCGCCGAACTCGATGCGCTGCGGGTCGATACGCGCGCGGTGCCGGTGGCCGATGCGGTGACGAGCTACCTGTTCAACAGCCAGTTGCTGACCAAGTCCGATGGCGCGATGGCGCTGGTGGTGCCGCACGAATGTCAGGAAAACCAGGCGGTGTCGCGTTATCTTGAACAGCTCGTGGCCGGCGACGGACCGATCGATGAACTGATCGACTTCGACCTGCGCCAGAGCATGCGCAACGGCGGCGGACCTGCCTGCCTGCGCTTGCGCGTGGCGCTGACCGACGCCGAGGCTCAAGCGATGCACCAGGGCGTGGTAATGACCGAGGCGCTGTATGCACGGCTGGTAACCTGGGTCGAAGCGCACTACCGCGACCGCCTCGAGCCGAAGGACCTGGCCGACCCGCAGCTGGCGATCGAATGCGCGCAGGCGCTGGAAGAGCTGCAGCGCATTCTGGGTTTGCCCGGACTGTACGATTTGTCGTGACGGTGGCACGCGCCGTTTGATTACGCCGGCGTTAGCTGTTCTAATATCGGCAGCGTCGATTCTTTGACTTTTATTTTTGGACCGGCCACCCCGGTCTGCCTGTAGATCGCCCAGCGCGTGGCCACAAGCCGGCGCGCCAGCGAAGCGACAACACTCTCGATTGGAGAAGTAAATGAAACAGATGCCACAAGACTTGCGTACGCAGACTCTCGAACTGGTGAACGCCAACCAGGGTGCCGGACCGGCCAGCCAGGTATCCGCGCTGATTAGCGCCTGGCTCGGATCGCTCGACGAAGAGGACCTCGCCGGCACGTCGCCCGATAGCCTGGCGCCGGTCTTGTGGGCAGGTTTCACCGCGGCGGCCCGCCGCGAAGCGCCCGGCTGCGAGATCGTCCAGCTGCGCTACTCGGACGGCCGCGGCGGTATGGCCACGGCGCTGTTGATCCTCAACGACGACATGCCTTACCTGGTCGACTCGATCGTGATGGCGATGCGCAAACAGCGCGTCGCCGTGGCCGGTGTGATGAACGCGGTGCTGCCGGTGCGGCGCGATGGCGCCGGCGTCGCCGTCGCCGTTGGCGATGGCGCCGCGCTCGAGTCGTACGTTTTGTGCCTGCTGTCGGAAGACCTGGCCGCCGACGAGCTGGCCGCGCTGGTCGAGCGCCTGCAGATGGTGGCGCGCGACGCCGCCGTGGTGCGCCGCGATTCGGTGGCGATGGCCGACCGCCTGACCGCGGTCGCCGCGCAGGCGGCCGCGCACGGCGGCACCGGCCTCGAAGTGGCCGCTTTCCTCGAATGGGCCAAGAACGAAGGGTTCGAGCCGTTCGGCTACGCCTACTACGTTGTCAAGCCGGGCGAGCGCGAACTTGAACGCGACATCCCGAGCCGCATCGGCGTGCTGCAGGATACGTCGCATCCGGTGTACGGCACCTGCCTGGCCAACATCCCGGGCGACTTCGATACGCTGTCGCGCCGCGCCGACACGCTGTCGATCGTCAAGGCCGACGTCGAAGGCACGCTGCACCGCGACCAGCCGCTCGACTTCATCGGCGTGCGCAACACCGACACCCAGGGCAACATCCTCGGCGAGCACTGCTTCGTCGGCCTGTTCACCCGCGCCGCCACCGCCACGCCGTTGGCGCGCCTGCCGTATGCGCGCGGCCGCGTGGCCAAGGTGCTGAACTTGGCCGGCGTGCGCCAGGAAGGCTTCCGCGCCGAGAAATTCCTCGAGATCCTCGAGTCGCTGCCGCGCACCGAAGCGCTGGAAGCCGATCCGGAATGGCTGGCGCAGGTATGCAGCTCGGTCGTGTCGCTGTACAAGCAGCCGCGCGCGCGCGTGTTCGCCCGCCGCGACGTCTATGCGCGCCACTTGAACGTGCTGGTTTACCTGCCGCGCGAGCGCTACAGTGCCAGCGTCGCCGCCAGCCTGGCCAACGCACTGAAAGAAAGCTCCGGCGCGCGCGAAGTGCGCTCGCAAACGCTGGTCGCCGATGGCCCGCTGGCGCGCGTCTACCTGATCGCCCACGCCGCCCGCAATCCGCTCGACCTCGAGTCGGACATCCAGCGTCCACTGCTGTCGGTGCTGGACGGCTGGCACGACACGTTCGCCGCGCTGACCGACAGCGTCACCGACGTCGCCGCCCGCGGCAGCCTGCGCAAGCTGTGTGCCACGCTGCCGGTCAACTACGTATCCGCTACCGCGCCGGCAGTCGCCTTCCGCGACCTCGGCGCGCTTCTGTCGAACGGCCAGCCGGGCCACGTCTCGGTGCGCGTGGAAGCGAACAACGCCGACGAAGGCGGCGGCGCGTCGATCCGCCTGTATTCGGCGGCCAGCGTGCCGTCGCTGTCGCGCATTTTGCCGGCGCTGCACAACGCCGGCGTCGCGATCGACCGCGAGCAGACCTTTGCCGTCAACCTGGCCGACGGCAGCCGCCATTACGTTACCAGCCTGTCGGTCGATGCCGCCAGCGCGGTGAAACTGGCCAGGCCGAACGTGGTGGCCGTCGCCGAAGAGCTGTTCGCGTCGCTGTTCAACGATGAAGCCGAAGACGGCCGCCTGAACGGGCTGGCCATCGAAGGCGGCCTGCGCATGCGCGAAGTGCAGCTGGTGCGCGCCTACATCAGCTACTGGCGCCAGACCGGCGCCAAGTTCTCGGTGCGCTACATCGCCGACACCTTGCGGCGCCAGCCGATGCTGGTCAAGGAGCTGGTCGACGGCTTCCTGCTGCGCTTCGATCCGTCGCTCGGCGACGCCCAGCACCAGGTCGGCGCCGAACAGATCGCCGGCGTCAAGAAGCAGCTGGCGTCGGTCAACCATGCCGATACCGAGGAAATCCTCGCCGCGCTGGTCGACCTGATGCTCGCCACCGTGCGCACCAACTACTTCCAGAACGCGCAGGTGGGCGACAAGATCATCTTCAAGTTCGACACCATCAACCTGGCGCTGGTGCCTGAGCCGCGACCGTACCGCGAGATCTTCGTGTTCTCGCGGCGCTTCGAAGGCGTGCACCTGCGCGGTGGCCCGGTCGCCCGTGGCGGCCTGCGCTGGTCTGACCGGATGGAAGACTACCGCACCGAAGTGCTTGGCCTGGTCAAGGCGCAGATGGTGAAGAACGCCGTCATCGTGCCGGCCGGCTCGAAGGGCGGCTTCGTCTGCAAGCAGATGCCGCAGGACGCCGTGCGCGAGACCATCGCCGCCGAAGGCGAAGCAGTCTACCGCCTGTTCATCTCCAGCCTGCTGGAAGTGACCGACAACCGCGTGCGCGGCGCCATCGTGCCGCCGAACGACACGGTGCGCTACGACCAGGACGATCCGTACCTGGTGGTCGCTGCCGACAAGGGCACCGCGACGTTTTCCGACATCGCCAACGGCATCGCCGTGCAGCGCGGCTTCTGGCTGGGCGACGCCTTCGCGTCGGGCGGCTCGAACGGCTACGACCACAAGAAGATGGGCATCACCGCCAAGGGCGCGTTCGAAGCGGTCAAGCGCCACTTCTACGAAATGGACCACGACATGAACACCACCCCGATCACGATGGTCGGCGTGGGCGACATGTCGGGCGACGTGTTCGGCAACGGCGTACTGCTGTCGCGCCAGCTGAAGGTGCTGGCCGCGTTCGACCATCGCCACATTTTCCTCGACCCGACGCCGGACGTCGCGGTGTCGTTCGCCGAGCGTGAGCGCATGTTCGCGTTGCCGCGCTCTTCGTGGGAAGACTACGACAAGGCGCTCATCTCACCAGGCGGCGGCGTGTTCCCGCGCAGCGCCCGCTCGATCGAGCTGTCGCCGCAGGTGCGCGCCGCGCTCGACATCGCCGAGACCGCGCTGGCGCCGGAAGAACTGATGCACCGCATCCTGCTGGCGCCCGTCGACCTGTTCTACAACGGCGGCATCGGCACCTACATCAAGGCGTCGACCGAAACCGGTGCCCAGGTCAAGGACCGCGCCAACGACAACATCCGCGTCGACGGCAATCAGCTGCGCTGCAAGGTGGTATCCGAAGGCGGCAACCTGGGCGCGACCCAGAACGGGCGCATCGAGTTTGCGCTGGCGGGCGGTCGCATCTTCACCGATGCGATCGATAACTCGGCCGGCGTGGATTGCTCCGACCACGAGGTCAACGTCAAGATCTGGCTCGACACCGAAGTCAATGCCGGCGAACTGACGGAAGTGGACCGCAACCGCATTCTCGGCGAGATGACCGGCGATATCGAGCGCCTGGTCCTGCGCGACAACACGCTGCAGACCCACCTGCTGGTGCGCGAGGTGCAGGCGCAGCTTGACCCGGCGGTGGTCGACGTGTATGCCGCCTTGATCACCAGCCTGGAGGCCGAAGGCGCGCTGTCGCGCGAGCTCGAGCAGCTGCCGACCGACACCGAACTTGCCCGCCGCAAGGCCAACGGCATCGGCCTGACCGCGCCCGAACTTGCGGTGGTGATTGCCAACGTCAAGAACCGCTTCAAGCGCCTGCTGGCGGCGTTGCCGCTGACGGGTGAGGCGTGGGCCGAGTCGGTGCTCAAGCCGTACTTCCCGGCCCAGCTGGTGGCCACCCGCAAGGCGCTGGCGCACCCGCTGGCCAATGCGATCCTGGCCACCGTGCTGGCCAATGAAGCGGTCAACCGCTGCGGTCCATTGATGATCCGCGAGCTGGCGATCGAAAACGGCGTCGACGAGACTGCAGTCGTCAAGGCCTGGGGCCAGGCCTGGTCGGCATTGAACCTGGCGCCGATCTTCGGCGCGCTCGACGCCGACGCCATGAACGTGCCGCGCGCGGTATCGATCAAGGTCGACCAGCGCACCCGCGTGCTGTTCAAGGCGGTGCTCGAAGGCGTGCTGTCGGTGGCCACCGGCCAGGCCGGCGGCATGGACGAGTTGTCGCGCCTGTTCGCCGATCCGGCCATGCTGCAGCAGATGGCGCCAAGCCACGCGGACGCCGACTCGCTGCCGGAGCTGCCGGTTCGCTTCGCCCAGGCGTGGAAGTCGGTCGATGCGATCGACTCGGTGGCCAGCTTCGTGTTTGCGGCGATGTCGGTGCCGCGTCCGGCCGGCATGTCGCTGTCGCAGTTCCTGCAAGTGGGGATGGCGTTGCGCGGCCGGGCCGGCATCGACACGCTCGAGCGCGGCCTGAAGCTGGCGCCGCACAGCAAATCGCAGGAGCAGCTGCGCAACTACGCAATGAAGGCACTGCGCCGCACCCAGCAACGCCTGCTGATGCAGGTGCTGACCAGGTCGAACGGCGGCAGCGAGCCTCTCGAGGCGGTCGGCGCCGTCACGCACGCGATGGGCCTGGCCGGCTATGCCGAGCCGGCTGACCTCGAGCAGGCAATGCTCGACGTCTGGGCGCTGTCGGAAGCGACCAGCCCCGCCGCGGCGTGATGGAGACCGTGCCGCCGGCAGTACGCCAACTGGCGGCTGCCGATTTCAGCGAGTTGGCGCGGCGCTTCGACGAAGCCGGTTTTGCGGTGACGATGCCGGCCGCCGGCATCGTCACGCTCAAGGCGCCGGCGGGCGGCGCGCGCACCAGCGTGCTGGTGTCGGTCGGCGTGCACGGCGACGAGACCGGGCCGATCGAAGTGCTGGCCTACGTGCTCGACGCGCTGTCGCGCCAGCCCGCGGCGCTGGCGGTCGACCTGATGGTCTGTGTCGGCAATATCGACGCCATCGCCGCAGGCAAGCGCTTCATCGACGCTGACCTGAACCGCATGTTCCGTCCCCAGCGCGGCAGCCTGGCCGGCACCGCCGAAGCTGCGCGCGCCGACGCCATGGTCCAGGCCACCGCCGATTTTTTTGCCGGCGCGGGTCCCGTGCGCTGGCACCTAGACCTGCATACCGCGATCCGTCCGTCGGAATACCCAACCTTCGCCGTGGTGCCCGACCTGATCGCCGACGGGCCGAAGGCCGCGCTGATCGAATGGCTCGGCCAGGCGGCGATCGGCGCAATCATCCTGAATCCGCAATCGGCCGGCACCTACAGCTACTACTCGGCCGAACACCACGGCGCCGCCGCCAGCACGGTCGAGCTGGGGCGGGTCGGCACGCTGGGCCAGAATGACCTGAGCCAGTTCGCCGATGTCGACCGCGCGCTGGCCGGCCTGCTGCGCGGCGGCGACCTGCCGGCGGCAACAGCGGCGCCGCACGTGTTCAAGGTGGCGCAGGAAATCATCAAGCTGAGCGACGACTTCAAGATGGCGTTCGGACGCGACACGCGCAACTTCACCGCGCTGGCGGCGGGTGCGGTGATCGCCACTGACGGCGACACCACGTACCGGGTGCAGCACGCGCAAGAGCTGGTGGTGTTTCCCAATCCCGACGTGCGGGTTGGCCTTCGCGCCGGCCTGATGGTGGTGCGTTCAGCGTAATCGGCGCCTGCGCGGTAGACTACTGGTTCGACCCAGAACCGGAGTTCCCGTGAGCCTGCTTTTCTCCCCCATTTCGCTCGGCCCCCTGCAGCTTGAAAACCGCATCGCCATCGCGCCGATGTGCCAATACTCGGCCGACGAAGGCCTGGCCACCGACTGGCACATGATCCACCTCGGCCACCTGGCGCTGTCGGGCGCGGCTATCCTGTTTCTTGAAGCGACGGCGGTGACGCCGGAGGGCCGCATCTCGGCGCGCGACCTGGGACTGTGGTCGGACGACCATGCCGCTGCG
Organism: Massilia sp. TWR1-2-2; assembly: GCF_049897565.1. Taxonomy (NCBI): domain Bacteria; kingdom Pseudomonadati; phylum Pseudomonadota; class Betaproteobacteria; order Burkholderiales; family Oxalobacteraceae; genus Massilia; species Massilia sp. TWR1-2-2. Next base: position 13,163 of record NZ_JAFCWM010000031.1, read on the forward strand.
CTGGCGCCGGTGCTCAAGGCGATCCGCCGGCATTCGCCGATCAAGCTGGCGATCCAGCTGGGCCACGCCGGCCGCAAGGCGTCGAGCGCGGTGCCGTGGGAAGGCGGCGCCAACATCGCGCCGGGCGATGGTGGCTGGCAGACGGTGTCGGCGTCGGCGCTGCCGCATGCCGACGGCGAAGCGGCGCCGCTGGCGCTAGACGCGGCCGGCATGCAGCATGTGATCGACGGCTTCGTCGATAGCGCGCGCCGCAGCCACGCGCTCGGCTTCGATGCGATCGAGCTGCATTCGGCGCACGGCTACCTGCTGCACCAGTTCCTGTCGCCGCTGTCGAACCAGCGCAGCGACGAATACGGCGGCTCGCTGGAGAACCGCATGCGCTTTCCGCTCGAAGTATTCAAGGCCGTGCGCGCCGCGGTGCCGGCCGAGATGACGGTCGGCGTGCGCATCTCGGCGACCGACTGGGTCATTGGTGGCTGGGACGTCGAACAGAGCGTGCGTTACGCGCAGGCGCTGGAACTGGCCGGCTGCCACTTCATGCACGTCTCCAGCGGCGGCGTCTCGCCGCTGCAGAAGATCCCGGTCGGTCCCGGCTACCAGATCGAGTTCGCCGAACGGATCAAGCGCGAGACCGGCATGCCGATCATCGGCGTGGGCATGATCACCGAGGCGGAGCAGGCGCAAGGAATCCTCGAACAAGGCCAGGCCGACATGGTGGCGCTGGCGCGCGCGATGCTGTTCGATCCGCGCTGGCCGTGGCATGCGGCCGCCGAGCTGGGCGCGCAGGTGCAGGCGCCGCCGCAGTACTGGCGCTCGCAGCCGCGCGAGTACAAGGACCTGTTCGGCGCCACGCGCCTGGGCCAGCGCTAGGCCCAGCGACGGCCTGTACCCCGTTTTTGGCAGTTCGTCGCAGCGCGCCGTCGGCGACGATGGGCTTTTGATAATGTGCAGGCAGTGGCGCAATGACGCCATTCCTCTCCACGACAAACAAAGGTCCATCATGCGTTCACTGCTTACCGTCGGCTGCCTCCTCGCCCTGTCGGGCTGCGCCATCATCGTCACCGGCAACGACGACGTCCAGGTCAAATCGATCTTCAGCAGCGATGCCATCGCCGGCAACGGCGTGCAGGCGCAGGACATGCGCGCCATCGGCGCGGCCTCCGCGATCGACGTGCGCGGCCCGCTCGAAGTGAACCTGCGCGTCGGCTCGGCGCCATCGCTGACGGTGGAAGCGGACAGCAACCTGCTGCCGATGATCCGCACCGAGGTCATTGGCGGCACCTTGCGCATCTGGATCGAAGGGAACGTCCGCAGCAACAACAGCCTGCGCGTGACGGCGACGATGCCGGCGCTGTCGCAGGTGACGTCGAACGGCTCGGGGCGCGTGACCATCAGCGAATTGAATGGCGGCCCGCTGGCCTTCATCAAGAGCGGCTCGGGCGTGGCCAATCTGTCGGGCCGCGTCAGCCGGCTCGACTTCCAGCATAGCGGCAGCGGCCATGTCAACGCCAGCGCACTGCAGACCGGCGACGCCAATGTCAGCATGAGCGGCTCGGGCCGGATGAGCCTTGGCCAGGTGCAGGGCGGCGCCCTCAGCGTCAACGTCCATGGTTCCGGGTCGCTGCAGGCCGGCGGCGCGGTCGCCTCGCTGACGGCGCGGGTGACCGGCTCGGGCGGCGTCAACCTGGCCGCGCTGACCAGCGACCAGGCCGACCTGGTCAGCAACGGCTCGGGCGACATCTCGGCGCGCGTCAAGCGCACCCTGGTCGCCCAGAGCAACGGCTCGGGCACGATCACGGTCTATGGCAACCCGGCCCAGCGCGACGTCAGCGGCAAGCGCGTGCTGTTGCTGAACTGACGCCCGGCAGCGACCGGTGAGTGTGGGAATCGTCTGAAAAAGATGTGCATAAGTAAAAGCATATGGTCATATAATCGCTAGGTTTTTGGCGGTTGGCCATCGTTGGCCGCTTTTATCGAATGCGACTCAAGGACAACTCCGTGAACCTGACACTCGGCCAAAAGCTGATTCGTACCAAACCCACCGAGCGCGTCGCCGAGCAAGGCCATGCCCCCGCGGCAGGCCGGCTCGGCCGCAGCATCGGCCTGTTCCCGCTGACCATGATCGGCGTCGGCGCCACCATCGGCACCGGCATCTTCTTCACGATGGTCGAGGCGGTGCCGAAGGCCGGGCCGTCGGTGATCTTGTCGTTCATGCTGGCGGCGATCACCGCCGGCCTGACCGCGCTGTGCTACGCCGAATTATCGTTCCGCATCCCGGCGGCCGGCTCGTCGTACTCGTTCGCCTACGCCACGGTGGGCGAATTTGCCGCCTTCATCATGGCCTTTTGCCTGCTGCTCGAATACGGGCTGGCGGCCAGCGCCACGGCGATCGGCTGGTCGGACTACCTGAACAATTTCCTCACCAATGCATTCGGCTGGCAGATCCCGGAAATGTTGCGCACGCCGATGGTGGTGTCGACGCCGAACGGCGTGCAGATCAACGCCGGCCACGTCAACTTGCCGCCGATCCTGCTGGTGCTGCTGTGCGGCGCCTTGCTGATCCGCGGCACGCGCGAATCGGCCACCACGAATGCGGTGATGGTGCTGATCAAGCTGGCGATCCTGGTGTTTTTTGTCGTCATCGCCTTCTCCGGTTTCGACATCAACAATTTTCATCCGTTCTTCAACGGCGCCACCAGCCACGGGGCGGGCGGCATGGTCGGCGTGACGGCGGCGGCGGCGACGGTGTTCTTTTCGTTCATCGGCCTCGATACGGTGGCCACCGCCGGCGAGGAAGTGCGCGATCCGACCCGCAACGTGCCGGTGGCGATCCTGTCGGCGCTGGTGATCGTGACGGTGTTCTACATGCTGGTGGCAGTGGCCGCGGTCGGCGCGCAGCCGGCGCACATGTTTGAGGGCCAGCAGGCAGGCCTGTCGGTGATACTGCAGAACGTGACCGGCAAGTCGTGGCCGGCGCTGGTGCTGTCGGCCGGCGCGGTGATCTCCGTGTTCAGCGTGACCCTGGTGACGATCTACGGCCAGACCCGCATCCTGTATGCGATCAGCCGCGACGGCCTGATTCCGAAGACGTTCCAGAAGGTGCACCCGCGCACCTTGGCGCCGGTTGGCAACACCGTCATCGTCTGCATCGCGGTCGGTATCGTCGCCGGGCTGGTCGATTCGACCTTCCTGTGGGACATGGTCAGCATGGGCACGCTGACGGCGTTCATCGTGGTGTCGATCGCCGTACCGGTGCTGCGCGCCAAGGAAGGCGTGTCGCTGACGAAGGGCTTCCGCGTGCCGTTCGGGCCTTACCTGGTGCCGGGCATGAGCATTGCCGCCTGCCTGTACCTGATGTACGGGCTGTCGATGACCACCTACCGCGTGTTCGCGGTGTGGATGACGGTGGCGGTGTTGACGTATTTCATCTACGGCATTCGCAATTCGCGCTTGAATAAAGTAAGCGCATAACGAGGGGGCAGACCGCGGTTTTTCAGTTGGGGGTCTGGCCCCGGTGTCGCTGCCGCCAACTGAAGCGGGGTCTGACCCCAAAAGAAGAACCGGGTCAGACCCCTCTTGCTAAGCCAACAAAAAAGCCACGGGACTTTGCGGTCACGTGGCTTTTGTCGTTCTGCGGCGTCGATTACTCTGCGTTCATTTCTTTCAGCAGGTTGTCGGCCTTGTCGACATGCTTCATGTTCCACAGCATGTAGCGCACGTCGACCTGGATGTCGCGGGTGTTGGCTTTGTTGAAGTCCCAGTCGGAAATGATCGAGTCGAGCGTGCCGTCAAACGCCAGGCCGATGAACTCGCCCTTGCTGTTGAGTGCCGCCGAACCGGAATTGCCGCCAGTGATGTCGAGCGTGGCCAGGTAATTGACCGGGACCGACTTCAGCTTTGGATCGACAAACTTGCCGAAGTCCTTCGCCTTGATCGCCGCCAGCTGGTTGGCCGGTGCGTTGAACTCGCCTTCGCCGGTTGCCTTCGCCGCCACGCCCTTGACGGTCGTAAATGCGGTCCAGGCGCCCGTGCCGTCGGCGCCATGCGCGCGGCCGGCAACTTTACCGAAGGTGACGCGCAAGGTACCGTTGGCGTCAGGGTAGACGGCCTGGCCTTTGCTGTTCATGTAAGCAATCTTTGCTTTCATGTAGTTGGCGTAGGCTTGCTGCAGCTTGCCGCCGAGCTCTTCGTCTTCCGCTTCGCGCTTCAGGCTGCCGTCGTACATGGCCACCGCTGCCTTGATGAACGGGTCGTTGCTGGCCTTGAAGTCGGCTGGGGTCTTCTTCAGCCAGGCGCTGCGCTGGGCGGCGTCGTTCAAGGTCGTGCTCGAGTACATGCGGTCTAGCATGGCCGAGAGGTCAGCTTGCGACATGCCGTCCTTGATGCCCATCGCGGCGTCGAAGTTGGCATTGCGCATCGCTGCCGGCTGGGCGGCGTACTTGGTCAGGCTGTTCATCACCAGCGCCTTGTCGACTTTGGCGTCGTAGGTGCGGTCGATGGCGGCAACGCCGGAAGCGAAGCGCGGCAGGTCACGTTCCTGATAGCCACCTTTGCGCTCGATGTTCGGCTTGGCGCTTTCGTTGGCCAGGCGGTACAGCGAGCGCGCGGTGTTCAGCAGGCGCGGCGACGACGACATCAGGTAGTAGTCGCGCTTGGCCAGGCCGTCGCGCTCGGCGATGAGCTTTTCGACCAGTTCGATGTCGACGGCGTACTCTTTCTGGCGCGCCGGGTTGCTATTGACCCACGCCTTCATGTCGGCGTGTTCTTTGGTTTTGCGTGCCAGGAAATCGCTGCCTTCGTAGCTGGTCAACATGCCCTTGCGGTTCTTGTAGTAGTTGTTGACGCCGGCGACCTGGCCGGCGTACTTGAGCTTGACGCCCGGATCGTTCTTGGTCTCGCGGTCGATGATCGCCAGCGTTTCGCCGGACGACTTGATGAACGCAGGGTAGTTCCAGTCGAACGTCGACGCCACTTCCGACGGCAGGCGGTGCCGGTTGGTGCGGCCAGGGTAGCCCAGCGCCATGATGAAGTCGCCTTCCTTGACGCCTTCCTTGGCGATCTTCAGGAAATGCTTCGGTGCGTACGGCACGTTGTCCTTGGAGAAGTCGGCAGCCTTGCCATCCTTGCTGACATACGCGCGGTAGAAGCCGTAGTCGCCGGTGTGGCGCGGCCACATCCAGTTGTCGGTGTCGCCGCCGAACTTGCCGACGCCGGCCGGTGGCGCGTGCACCAGGCGCACGTCGCGAATCTCGAGCTGCTTGATCAGGTAGAACTCGAGGCCGCCGTAGTAGCTGGCCACGGTGCAGCGGTGCCCAGGATCTTTTTCACACTCGGCAACGATGCTCTTCTCATTTTTTTCCATCGCATCGACGCGCGCCTTGCCGTTCAGCTTGGCGACGTCGGCGGTGACGACCTTGGTGCTGACGTTGCTGACGTCCTTGGTGACGAACACGCGCGTGCCAGGCGAAGCCGGCAGTTCTTCAGCGAAGTTGTTGGCCAGGAAACCATTGGCCAGCAGGTCGCGCTCAGGGGTCGAATTGACCGCCACGCTGTTATAGACGCAGTGGTGGTTGGTCGCGACCAGGCCTTGCGGCGATACGAACGACGCCGAGCATCCACCCAGGCTGACGATCGCGCCCATCGGGAATTCGGTCAGTTTGGTGAGGGTTGCCGGATCCAGCTTGAGGCCGGCGGCCTTCAGTTGCTTCGCTACTTGTGGCAGCTGCTGCGGCATCCACATACCTTCGTCGGCGTACGCGGCGGAGGTGCTCAGGATGGCGAGCGTGAGGAGGGTCTTTTTCATTCGTATCGGTCTCAGGAATGGGTCAATCGGAACAGGACGGCTCCGCGGAGCGCCCTAGAGTATCCGTACCGCCTCCCCAATAGTCAACCGGAATTTACGGCGTCAATACACCCGGTTGACTTTTTACCACGACACTACAGCTGGGCCCCTATCAGCGACGCCAGTTTGCCCATCATGCGGGTGTGCCACGGCCGCGCTTCCCACGCAGCCAGCGTGATCTGTTTGGTCTTGCTCCAGTCGTCGTTAAATACCGCCACCTGCTGCTTGGCAAATGCCGGATCGATGATGTTCAGGTTCGCTTCGTCGTTCAGGCTGAACGAGCGGTTGTCGAAGTTGGTCGAGCCGACCGACACCATCATTTCGTCGACCACCAGCGCCTTGACGTGGAACATGGTCGGCTGGTATTCGGCAAGCTGAACGCCGGCGCGCAGCAGCTCGCCCCACAGTTCGCGCGAGGCCGAGCGCACCACTTCCGAATCGATGTCGGTGCCCGGCGTGATGATCTGCACTTTCACGCCGCGTCTGGCGGCATCGGCCAGTGCCTTGATGGTGAGCTCGTCGGGCACGAAGTAGGCGCTCGACAGGTGTATCGTTCGTTTCGCCGCCGTAATGGCCATCAGGTACATCAGGTGCATGCTTTCGCTGCCGCCGGTGGGCGAGCTGGCGAACATCTGGGCGGCATGCTCGCCCACCGGCGTGAGTGCCGGGAAATAGGCGTCGCCGTCGAGCACGACCCCGGTCGACTTGGTCCAGTTATCGGTAAACACGGCCTGGATCTGGCCGACGACCGGGCCTTCGACGCGGAAATGGGTATCGCGCCACTGCTCCTTGCTCTGCGCGTCGCCGCGCCACTGGTCGGCAATGCCGACGCCGCCCGTAAAGCCGACCTTGCCATCGATGACCAGCAGCTTGCGGTGAGTGCGGTTGTTCAGCCGCGTCAGCTTCCACCAGACCGGCTTGTGGTAACGCTGCAGTTCGATGCCGGCCGCCTTCATCGCCTCCAGCGACGCCAGGTCCATCTTCATGCTGCCGATGAAGTCGAGCATGACGTGCACCTTGACGCCGGCGCGGGCGCGCTCGATCAGCGCGTCGGAAAATTCTTTGCCAATCGTTTCCGACCAGTAGATATAGGTTTCGAACGTGATGGTGCGCTCGGCGTTCCGGATCGCCTTCAGCATGGCCGGGAAGATCTGGTCGCCGTTGAGCAGTACCTCGACCTTGTTGCCTTCCACGATAGGCGGCCCCAGCAGCACGCCCATCGAGCGGCGGAACTGGGGATCGGCAACGTCATACTTGCGGATCAGCTGCTGTTCGATCTTCTTTTCGCCGGGCATGAAATTTAACAGCACAAATCCAACGATCAGCGTGACAACGCTGCTGACAAGGGCTACGACCACGGGCTTTTTTCTCATCAGTTAATCCATAGGGTAAAAAAAACCAACGCCTAAGCGTTGGTTAATTGGGGTACAACCGATGTTAACGTGTCCGGCCTCGGCGGAACAGGTTAACAATTGCCAGCAGGATAACTGCACCGAGGAACGAGACCAGCAGCGAAGTGACGCTGAAGTCATCGGAGTTGATGGTTCCGGCGCCAAACAGCGGCGACAGCAACCAGCCACCGAGGAACGAGCCGACGATACCGACGACAACGTTGAGGATCATGCCTTGCTCTGCGTCCGTTTTCATGACCAGGCTAGCCAGCCAACCCAAGATACCGCCTACGACGATCCAGATGATGAATAACATGTTGATTCTCCTTAAGTTGAAAGACATTCCTCTAGACCAATGAATATCGCTGGCCTTATGAAAAAGTCTAGTCAGTGCAAATCCCTTGGTCGGTGCGGCAACGAACCTAAGACGAACGATTGCAAAAAGACATCAGAAGCGATTTGGTCCGGCTACAAAGTCGGCGGACCAACAATGCCGAAAACACAGTTTTTCCAGACGGAATTAATGCCATCTGGAATGTCGGCAGGACGGTGCGGCACCGTACAGAAGCTCGACTGTAGAGTCTCTATTGTTGCGTCACTGGCAACGATTTAAAGGAAGTGTGCGGGCCCCGCAGACTGATAACTCGAAAGGAAATTACAATGAGCAACTACGACACCACGAAGAACGATTCCCGCATGGTCACTGGCCTGTTCCGTGACCGCGACAGCGCCGAGCGCGCTTACGGTTCCCTGTCCGACCGCGGCTACACCCGCGACGACGTCACCCTGATGATGTCGGACGATACCCGCAAAACCCATTTCGCCGACACCGACACTGAGCTCGGCAGCAAGGCCGCCGAAGGCGCCGGCGTTGGCGCCGGCATCGGCGGCACCATCGGCGCCGTGCTGGCCGGGATCGCCGCAGTTGGCACCACCTTGGTACTGCCAGGCATCGGCCTGGTGGTCGCCGGTCCTATCGCCGCCGCGCTCGCTGGCGCTGGCGCCGGCGGCCTGGCAGGCGGCGTGGTTGGCGCGCTGATCGGCGCCGGTATTCCCGAAGAGCGCGTCGTGCACTATGAAGAAGGCATCAAGAACGGCGGCATCCTGATGGGCGTGACCCCACGCTCGGCCGAAGACGCAGCGCACATCGAGCGCAGCTGGACCGACAGCGCCGGCGAGCACATCATCGGCACCGGCCTGGGCGCGACCGGCGGTGCATTGACCGGCGCGGCAATCGGCTCGGTTGCCGGTCCGATCGGCACTGTTGCCGGCGCGGCAATCGGCGGCATCGCCGGCGGCCTGGCAGGCAAGGGCGCGGCCGAAGTCGTCAATCCGAAGTCTGGCGACGACCTCTCCGAGCACCATTTGGCCAAGGGCGTTGGCGCAGGTAGCGGCGCTGCAATGGGTGCGGCCGCGGGTGCTGTCGCCGGTCCAATCGGCATGGCAGCGGGCGCGGCAATCGGCGGTATCGCCGGCGGCATGGCTGGCCGCGGCGCGGCAGAAGTTGCCAACCCGAAGGGCAACGATGAGCTCGGCGAACACAACCTGGCAACCGGCGTTGGCGCTGGCGGCGGCGCGATGGCTGGTGCGGCCATCGGCGCGGTCGGCGGCCCGGTCGGCATGGCAGCTGGCGCGGCAATCGGCGCCCTCGCTGGCGGCACCGCCGGCCACGCAGCAGGCAGCCTGGTCAATCCAGAAGCCGAGGCCGCTTACTGGAAGAGCTCGCACTCGACGACGCCTTATTACTCGCCAGAGTACAGCTATGACGACTATGCTCCTGCGTATGCGCTCGGCTACAACAACCGCGGCAAGTATGTCGGCCAAAGCTTCGACAGCGCCGAAAACGACCTGTCGAACCAGTGGAATTCGGTGAAGGGTTCGTCGCGCCTGAGCTGGCAGCAAGCCAAGTCGGCTTCGCGCGCAGCGTGGGACAAGATTGAGCGCGCCATTCCAGGCGACTTCGACCGCGACGGCAAGTAATTTGCGCCGATGAATAAAAAGCCCCGCTTCCGGAAGGAAGCGGGGCTTTTTTACGTATGCTCTGCGTTTATTTACTGCTTGACTGCTTCGACCTGGATGGCCAGCTTGACGGCTGGCGAGAAACCCATCTGCAGGCCGTAGTTGACGCCGAAGTCGCCGCGGTTGAATTCGCCCGACGCATCGGCGCCGCACACTTCACGCTTGAGCATCGGGTGCTGGATGCACTTGAATTTGTTGATCGTCAGCGCGACCGGCTTGGTGACGCCATGCAACGTCAGTTCGCCTTGCACTGCAACCGGCACGTCGCCGTTGAAGGTGATCGACTTGGCTTTGTAGGTCGCAGTTGGGAACTTAGCGACGTCGAACATGTCGGCGCCTTTGGCGTGGGCGTTCAGCTTTTCATGGCCGAAGTCGAGGGTGGTAGCATCGATCGTGATGTCGAGCGAGCCGGTCTTGGCGGCGCGGTCCAGCACGACGGTGCCGGTGGTCTTGTTGAATTTGCCGCGGAACGTCGACAGGCCGCCGAAGTGGTCCGCCTCAAAGCTCGGGTAGGTGTGGCCCGGGTCGATGGCGTAGGTGTCGGCCGCGAAAGCGGACGTGGCGGTCGCTGCAAGAACGGTAACGATCAGATGCTTGAAATTCATGGTAATCCTTTAGTAGAGAGGTAAGTTACTGCGCCGCGGTGACGCGGAATTTGATGACGACTTCATCGGCGACCATGCTGGTGTCTTTCCATTCACCTTCGCCGATATTGAAAGCGAGCCGGCGAATTGGCAAGGCGCCTTCGAATACCTGTTTGCCGCCTTCGGCCTTGACCGTCAGTGGAAATGTCACGTCCATGCTCTTGCCCTTGATCAGCAGCTTGCCGGCGACGGCCAGCTTGTCGGCGCCGGCAGGCTTGATCGACGACGACACGAAGCTCGCTTTCGGATACTTGGCCGAATCGAACCATTCCTTCTTCGCCACTTCCTTGTTCATTTCCGCTTCGCCGACGTCCAGGCTGGCCGTATCGATATCGACGGTTGCCCTGGACGCGTCCGGCTTGACTGGATCGTAATCGATTTGGGCGTTGAATTTCTTAAATTTTGCTTCGACCGGCACATTCATCTGCTTGAACACGGCGGCCACGCTGCTGCGCGCGACATCGGTCTTGAGCGGGACGGCGCTGGCGGCCAGTGCGACGCAGGCAAGCACTGCCGGCAGCAGCAGGCGTGATTTTTTCATGGGTTCTCCAGGTGGTGGGATTAGGGAAGCATGCGTTTGAACAGGCCGTCGCGGTCGATGAAGAGGTGCTTCAACGCGGCGGCGATGTGCAGGCAGACGGCGCCGGCCAGGCCTATGTTGAGCCAGTAGTGCAGTTGCTTGAGCACAGGTTTGAGTTCGGCGTTCGGCTCGATCAGCAGCGGCAGCTGGAACAGGCCGAAGTACACCACCGGCACGCCGGCCGACAAGGTGTAGAAGTAGCCCGACAGCGGCACGGCAAACATCAGCGCGTACAGCAGCGTATGCAGGTGGTGCGCGCTCGACTGCTGCCACTGCGGCATCGACGTCGGGTACGGTGGCGCGCGGTGGGTCAGGCGCCACAGCAGGCGCAGCGTGGCCAGCGCCAGGATCGTCACGCCGGCCCACTTGTGCCAGGAATAATATTTGAGTTTGGTCGGGGTGATGCCGGGGATGTCCGTCATGACCAGGCCCATCGTGAAGGCGCCGATGATCAGCAGGGCGATCAGCCAGTGGAGCAGGACGGCCGGGCGGGTGTAACGCAACATCGATGGAATTCCTGGGTTAATTAGTACGTGTTAGGACTAATGATACCGCAAAGTTACCGCAGGTGTGACAAGCGCCTTCGAGTATGCAACAAAAAGGGGCCCCCGCGTACGCTGGGACCCCATTTCAGTTCGTCATTGAAGAACTAGATTTCGGCCGCCAGCTTGGCAGCGATACCGATATAGTTTGCCGGCGTCATCGCCAGCAGCAGGTCCTTCGCTTCCTGCGGCACCGCCAGGGTCAGGATGAATTCGCGCAGCGCATCTTTCGAGATGCCCTTGCCGCGCGTCAGTTCCTTCAGCTGCTCGTACGGATTGGCGATGCCGTAGCGGCGCATCACCGTCTGCACCGGCTCGGCCAGCACTTCCCAGTTGGCGTCGAGGTCCTGCTCGAGCCGCGCGGCGTTCACTTCGAGCTTGTTCAGGCCGCGCAGGCAGCTGTCGTAGGCCAGCAGCGAATAGCCGAAGCCGACGCCGATGTTGCGCAGCACGGTCGAATCGGTCAGGTCGCGCTGCATGCGCGACACCGGCAGCTTTTCGGCCATGTGCTTGAGCACGGCGTTGGCCATGCCGAGGTTGCCTTCCGAGTTTTCGAAGTCGATCGGGTTGACCTTGTGCGGCATCGTCGACGAGCCGATCTCGCCGGCCTTCAGGCGCTGCTTGAAGTAACCCAGCGACACGTACGTCCAGATGTCGCGGTTCAGGTCCAGCAAGATGGTGTTGGCGCGCGCGATCGCATCGAACATCTCGGCCATGTAGTCGTGCGGCTCGATCTGGATCGTGTACGGGTTGAACGTCAGGCCGAGGCGCTGCTCGATGACGTTTTTCGAAAACGCCGCCCAGTCGAAATCGGGATACGCCGACAGGTGGGCGTTGTAGTTGCCGACCGCGCCATTCATCTTGCCGAGGATCTCGACGTCGGCGATGCGCTTGACGGCGCGCTGCAGCCGCGCGACGACGTTGGCAATTTCCTTGCCCAGCGTGGTCGGGCTGGCGGTCTGGCCGTGGGTGCGCGAGAGCATCGGCAGGCTGGCATTGGCATGTGCGATCTCGCGCAGCTTGGCGACCAGGTCAGATAACGCCGGCACGATCACGCCGTCGCGCGCGGCCTTGAGCATCATGCCGTGCGAGGTGTTGTTGATGTCTTCCGAGGTGCAGGCAAAGTGGATGAACTCGGTCGCGGCGACCAGTTCCGGCACGTCCTTGACCTGTTCCTTGAGCCAGTACTCGACCGCCTTGACGTCGTGGTTGGTGACCGCTTCGATCGCCTTGATGCGCGCCGCGTCGGTCTCGGTGAAGTCGGCCGCCATCTTGTCGAGCAGCGCGGTGGCATCCTTCGAGAACGGCTTGATCTCGGCAAAGCCGGCCTGCGACAAGGCCTGCAGCCAGCAGATCTCGACCTTCACGCGGTGGTGCATGAAGCCCGCTTCGGACAGGATCGGGCGCAGCTTGTCGGTCTTGGCGGCGTAGCGGCCATCGAGCGGGGACAGGGCGGAGAGGGTGGACGCGGTGGAATACTGGGCGGTGGAGGTCATGGGGAGCGGGGGTGTGCAAAACAGCGATTTTACCATTCGCGGCGCGCGCCGCCCGATGTTGCAGCCAGACCGCAATCGCGCCGTTGGCCGTCCATTGGCGTGCTGCCCAATGCTATACTGACTGCCAACCATCTATCCAAAGCAACTATGAAACTTATCGGTTCGACTGCCAGTCCATTTGTCCGCAAGGTCCGTGTCGTCCTGGCGGAAAAAAAGCTCGACTGCGAGTTCGCGCTGGAGGATGTCTGGAGCGCCGAGACCACCATCCATCTGGCCAATCCGCTGGGCCAGGTGCCCTGCCTGATGATGGAAGACGGCAGTTCCATGTACGACTCGCGCGTCATCGCCGAGTATCTCGATACCCTCACGCCGGTGTGCAAGCTGTTGCCGCCGAACGGGCGCGACCGCGCCGACGTCAAGGTGTGGGAAGCGCTGTCGGACGGCGTGGCCGACGCGGCCGTGCTGGTGCGGCTGGAAAAAACGCTGCGCCCGGCCGAGCAGCAAAGCGCCGCCTGGATCGACCGCCAGATGGGCAAGGTCCACGCCGGCCTCGCCGTGATGTCGGCCAACCTCGGCGAATCGCCTTTCTGCAAGGGCAACCATTACACGCTGGCCGACGTCGCCGTAGGCTGTACCCTCGGCTGGCTGTTGTTCCGCTTCCCCGAAATCGACTGGCGCGCCGACTATGCCAACCTGGCACGCCTGTTCGACAAGTTGTCCGAGCGGCCGTCGTTCAAAGAATCCTTGCCGCAGTGATCCCGGCCAGCGCGGGCGAGCGCCCCTTGACCACCGTCGTCTTCGGCGAAGCGCTGGTTGACGATTTCGTCACCGAACAGCTGGTCGGCGGCGCCCCGTTCAATGTCGCCCGCAACCTCGCCGCCTTCATGTCGCCGCAATTGATGGTCACGCGCATCGGCGACGACCGCAACGGCGTCGTCGTGCGTGGCGAGTTCGAGCGCTTTGCCATGTCGGAAAGCGGCCTGCAGCTCGATCGCATGGAAGAGACCGGCCGCGTGCTGGTCGAGCGCCGTCCGGGCGGCCACCGTTTCGTCATCCTGCCGAAGCAGGCCTACGACTTCATCGACCCGGCGCTGGCGCTCGAGGCGATGGCCAAGGTCACGCCGGCCAGCATTTATTTCGGCACCCTGGCCCAGCGCGCCGCGCGTTCGCACGACACCTTGTACAAGCTGCTGGGCGCAACGGGCGCCACGCGCTTTCTCGACCTGAACCTGCGCGAAGGCCAGTCCGACCGCGGCTGCGTGGCCGAGTCGCTGAATGCGGCCAACATCGTCAAGGTCAACGAGGAAGAGTTGCAGGCGCTGTTCAGCTGGTTTTTCCAGATCGATCCGAAGACCACGCTGGGCAGCGACGAAGTGCACGCCGCCTGCCGCGCGCTGCTCGACATGTTTGCGCTGGACGCATTGATCGTCACGCTGGGCCACCGCGGCTCCGTGTATTTCGGCGCCGACGGCGCGCTGATCGTCAACCGCGACAATCCGGCGCCGCCATTCGTCATCGACACGGTCGGCGCCGGCGACGCCTTCTCCGCCATTTTCCTGCTCGGTCGCGCGCGCAGCTGGCCGCTCGAGCAGACCCTGGCGCGCGCCAACGAATTTGCCGGCGCCATCTGCGCCGTCAGCGGCGCGGTGCCGCGCGATATCGGCTTCTACGACAAATGGGTGGCGCGCTGGCGCGCCGGCTGATGCCGCGGCGTTAAGCCTGCCGCGCTCGCAAGAAGGCCGCCGGGATGCCCGGGTAGTGCAGACCTTCAATAATATCGGCAAGTCGGTAGTTGCCATGGACACCAGCTTCTTGTAAACAAAGAAAGCCCCTGAAAATGCAGGGGCCTGGCGGACTGCGCAAGTAAGGCTTACTCGCCCAGCTGGCTTTGGATGTAGTTCTGGATACCGATCTTGGTGATCAGGTCGAGCTGCGTTTCGAGCCACTCGATGTGTTCCTCGGTGTCTTCCAGGATCACGACGAACAGCTCGCGCGAGACGTAGTCGGCGGCTTGCTCGGAAGCGAGTATGCCTTCCTTGACCGTCACTTGCGCCGCTTTTTCCAGCTGCAGGTCCAGTTCCAGCATTTCCTGGGTGTGTTCGCCGATCAGCAGCTTATGCAGCGCCTGCAGGTTCGGCAGGCCGTCGAGCATCAGGATGCGGTCGATCAGCTTGTCGGCGTGCTTCATTTCGCCAATCGATTCCTCGTATTCCTTCTTGCCCAGCTTCTCCATGCCCCAGTGACGGTACATGCGCGCGTGCAGGAAATATTGGTTCACTGCGGTGAGCTCGTTCGTCAGCTGCGCATTGAGCAGACGGATGATGTTGGGATCGCCCTTCATGGAGTGCTTTCGTGTGATGAGATGGAGAACATCATAACAAAGTGGCGGCCGGCTTTACTAACTTTATGCGTCAAAGCAGCGTCGCGCCGGCCACGCCCAGCAGGAGCGCCAGCCAGCGCGCCGGCTGGGTCAGTGTCTTGATGCCCCATGCAACCGGGCGCGGCGGGTCAACCTTGACCTTGCTCGCGGCCGGCGCCAGCGCCTGCGACTGCCGCAGCCAGGCCGCCATCGCTGCGGCAGCGGCAGCTGGACTGTCGATTCCTGCGTCTGCACGGCGGGGATTTTCAGTAACGAGCGGTGATTGAGCAAGATGCCGGAGTTGCCGAACAGCAGGCCCGGCGCGGCGCCCCAGAGGCCGATCCAGTCGTGCATCTTGCGCAGCCATTTGAGGGAGGTGGCGCGGCGCGAACGGACATCGCCAGGCGTGACAGCTTGGCCGACGAGGCGCGCGCTGCGGATCGCTCCAGTGGCGCGTCGCTCGTCGCGGTAATCCCCGCGCTCAGGCTGCCTGGCGGGCGCGGAAGGACAGTTCGGTGACGCGTGTGTCTGCGGCGGTGCGCTCGACGTGGAGAGTGAGCACTTCCTCAGCATAGGTGGCGCACTTGCCGCAGCAGGTGGCAACGCCGAGGTCGCTGCGCAGTTCGTCCATCGACGACAGCCCCAGGTCGACCGCCTGGCGGATCTCCCGGTCGGAGATGTTGTTGCAAACGCAAACGATCATTTGGTCAGCCTTATAAGAGGGACAATCCGCAGAGTTGCCGTTTCGTCCAGAACGAGAATCATTCTCATTAAGATTTGTATTCTCTCGGAATTCGTCAGCGATTGCAAGCGCTTTATTTGCGCAAGTTCATACACAGCCGGGATATCGCTCCCGCGGCTGCCATATTTTGTTGCAGAAGTACCAGCGGCGACGGGCCGGTGGTACTATCGTAAATAGAAATAATTCGCATTACCGTTTAAGATGCTAGTATCTGTTCCATGCCGGTAGCGACCTGTCGTCGCCGGCGGCACACCAACCAAAGTTCATCATGACTCTTGCTTCGACATTGACAACACTCGACACCCTCGCGGCAGGGCAGAGCGGCACGGTGATCCACCTGGCGCCGGCCGGCCTCGGTGGCGCCGCGGGCATCGACGTCGGGCGGCGCCTGATGGAACTCGGTTTCGTGCCGGGCGAACGCATCCGCATGCTGCGCCGTGGCATCCAGGGCGGCCCGCTGGCGATCAAGGTCGGCGAGTCGACCTTCGCGCTGCGCCGCTTCGAAGCGGCGCTGGTGTCGATCAAGCCGGAATAACCATGGGTGCAGCAGAACGGCGCGTCGAAACCGACGCGCGCACGCCAGTCACGCCGTTGATCGCCTTGCTCGGCAATCCGAATTGCGGCAAGACCGCACTGTTTAACCGCCTCACCGGCGCGCGCCAGAAGGTCGCCAACTACGCCGGCGTCACCATCGAGCGCAAGGAGGGCAGTTTTACCTCACCCGCCGGGCGCAGCTTCCGCGTGCTCGACCTGCCGGGCGCCTACAGCCTCACCGCCCAGACTCCCGACGAAGCGATCACCCGCGACGTCATCGCCGGCCTGCGCGCCGGCGAACAGGCGCCCGACGCCATCGTCTGCGTCGTCAACGCCACCAATCTGCGCCTGAACCTGCGCCTGGTGCTCGAAGTGCAGCGCCTTGGCCTGCCGATGGTGCTGGCGCTGAACATGGTCGACGTGGCCGCCAGGCGCGGCATCGTCATCGACGCCGACAAGCTGGCCGCCGAACTGCACATGCCGGTGGTGGAAACGGTGGCGGTGCAAAGCGGCGGCGAAAAGTCGCTGCTGCGCGCGCTCGACCTGATGCCGGCGATGGCGCCGGTGGCGTCGAAAGCGCTGTCGGCGATCGACGCCGTGTCGGTCGAGGACACCCAGCGCGAAGTGCGCCGCATCCTGGCCGCCTGCACCAGCCACGCCAACGACACCGGCAACCTGACCGAGAAGATCGACCAGGTGGTGCTGCATCCGGTAGTCGGCCCGATCCTGCTGGCCGCGCTGATGTTCCTGGTATTCCAGGCCGTGTTCAGCTGGGCCGCGCTGCCGATGGAGATGATCACCGGCGGCGTCGACAGCCTTGGCCAGGCGATCAGCGCGCACATGGCCGACGGCCCGCTGCGCAGCCTGCTGGTCGAAGGCATCATGGGCGGCGTCGGCAGCGTGCTGGTGTTCCTGCCGCAGATTCTGATCCTGTTCCTGTTCATCCTCGCGCTGGAGGACTGCGGCTACCTGCCGCGCGCGGCCTTCCTGCTCGACCGCCTGATGGGGGGCGTCGGCCTGTCCGGGCGCGCCTTCATCCCGCTGCTCTCGAGCTTCGCCTGCGCCATCCCCGGCATCATGGCCGCGCGCACGATCCAGAATCCGCGCGACCGGCTCGTCACCATCATGATCGCGCCGCTGATGACATGCTCGGCGCGCCTGCCGGTGTACGCGCTGATCATCGCCGCCTTCATCCCCGACCGCGAGGTCGGCGGTTTCATGAACCTGCAGGGCCTGGTGCTATTTACGCTGTACTTTGCCGGCGTCGCCAGCGCGATGGCGGTGGCCTGGTTCTTCAAGCGCGCCATGGGCGGCAGCGCCCAGCAGCCTTTGATGATGGAGCTGCCAAGCTATCACTGGCCGCACCTGCGCAACCTGGCGCTCGGCCTTTGGGAGCGCGCGGTGATTTTCCTGTCGCGCGTCGGCACGGTGATCCTGACCTTGATGGTGCTGATCTGGTTCCTGTCGAGTTTTCCCGGCGCGCCGGAAGGCGCCACCCAGCCGCCGATCTACTTCAGCATCGCCGGCATGATCGGCCGCGCACTGGCCGTCATCTTCGAACCGATCGGCTTCGGCTGGCAGATCTGCATCGCGCTGGTGCCGGGCATGGCCGCGCGCGAAGTGGCCGTCGGCGCGCTTGGCACCGTGTACGCGCTGTCGCAAAGCGGCGACGCGCTGGCCAGTTCGCTCACGCCGATCATCGCGCAATCGTGGACGCTGGCCACCGCGCTGTCGCTGCTGGCCTGGTATGTGTTCGCGCCGCAGTGCCTGTCGACGCTGGCAGTGGTCAAGCGCGAGACCGGCGGCATGCGCTGGCCGCTGATCATGGCCGCCTACATGTTCGCGCTGGCGTACATCGCCTCCTTCATTACTTACCGCGCCGCGCTGGCGCTGGGGAGCTGACATGGTGCAAAACCTGATCGTGGCCGCAATCGTCGTCGTCGCGCTGCTCTACATCGTACGCAAGTACCTGCCGGCAGGCCTGCGCCAGAAGCTGGTGTACCGCATGAGTGCGCGCGGCGCCAGCCAGTCGAAGATGGCGCAGTGGCTCAATACCGAATCGAGCTGCGGCAGCGGCTGCGACACCTGCAAGTCGTGCGCCGAACCGACGGCCGAGGCGCCGTCCGAGCGCGTCATCAAGATCCACGTTCGCCGCTGATTGCGCTGCACGGGATCCCGGCGTTCGCGCGGACGACGTAGCTAGATGTCGTTCGGCGACTTGCCCAACACGGTCAGCTTGCCGTCCGGGTCCAGGCCTAGTCTTTGTATCAGCTTGCGCGCATCGAACGGCGCCCCAACCTTGATGTCATTATCGAAGTAGCAGTACACGTCGCGGCTGGCGCGCTTGGGGGGCGCTTTCGGCGACACCCGGCGCGCGTCGTCCGGCTGCGCGCCGGCCGACCAGGCGCGGATGCGATCGGCCCAGTGGTCCAGCGCCTCGTCGGTGTAGCCCCCCGCGTACAGCTCCTTTTCGCCATGCAGGCGCAGGTACATGAAGTCGGCCGTCACGTCCTCGATGTGCGGCCATTTGCCGGCGGTGTCGGCCACCACCACCGCCACCTTGTACTTGCGCAGCATCGCGACAAACGCCGGATCGAGGAAGCTCTCATGGCGAACTTCGATCGCGTGCCGCATCTTGCGCTTCTTTCCCGCCTCCAGTGCGGTGCGCCCTTCCATGCGCGGCTCGTACTTGCGCGCCAGCGCCACGCCGGCGTCGGTGTCGTGCGGCAGCAGGCTGAGGAAATGCTCCATGCGCTCGGCATCGAACTGGAAATTCGGCGGAAACTGCCACAGGAAGGGACCGAGCTTGTCGCCCAGGTTGAACACCCCCGACGCCAGCATGTTCGCCAGCGGGCCGTCGATGTCGCGCAACCGGCGCGTGTGCGTCAGGTAGCGGTTGCCCTTGACGCTGAAGACGAAATCATCCGGCGTGTCGTCGTGCCACTGCTGAAAACTTTCCGGCCGCTGCAGCGAATAGAACGAGCCGTTCAGTTCAATCGTCGGCAGCGCCCGCGAGGCGAACGACAGCTCGCGGTGCTGCGCCAGTTTGGCCGGATAGAACACGCCGCGCCACGGCGGGTAGCGCCAGCCGGAAATACCGATGCGTATGGTGCCCATCCATCCACTGCAGGATACGGAACGCCGCGCTACTAGCCGGCTGGACCGACCACCGGCAGTTCGATCGTGCTCTCCATTCCCGGCGCGTGATACACGCGCTGGGTCGCCTTGCGGTAGTCGCCCGCCTTGGCATAGAAAATATTCGGCACGAAGGTCTGCGGATTGCGGTCGTACAACGGGAACCAGCTCGACTGGATCTGCACCATCACCCGGTGTCCCGGCAGGAACACGTGGTCGGCGTTGGGCAGCGCAAAGCGGTAGTTCTCGACCTTGCCGGCGGCGATCGGCACCGCCTTGTCGAGCCCTTCGCGGTAGCGGCCGCGAAAGATCGACATCGCGATGCCGAGCTGGTAGCCGCCCATCTCCGGCTGCGCCGCCACTTCGTCCGGGTAGACGTCGATCAGCTTGACGACCCAGTCCGCGTCGGTGCCGCTGGTGGACGCGAACAGGTTGACCATCGGCTGGCCGGAGATCTGCAGCGGCGCGCGCAGCGGCTCGCTGACGTAGGTCAGCACGTCGGTGCGGTCGGAGAAGCTGCGCTGATCGGTCACCAGCCACGGCTTCCAGACGTTGGCGTCGGCCATGCGCACCGGGCGCGGCACGAACGGCACCGGCTTGGCTGGGTCGGCGACATACTCGTCGAACTGCTCGCCGCCGGCGGCACGGTCGAAGCCTAGCCGGAAGCCGTCCTTCAGGTAGATCGGCGTGGTGGCGGCGGCCAGCGGCCAGCGGTCCAGCCGCTGCCACTTGTTGGCGCCGGTCAGGTACGAAAACACCGGCGGCGTGTCCGCCTTCGGCGCGCCGTCCTTCAGGTACTGGTCGAAGAACGGCTGCATGACATCGCGCCGGAACTCGGCCGCGGTGTCGCCGTTGAACTTCAGCGCGCCCAGGGTCGATCCGTTGTAATTGACGCCGCTGTGGCGCCATGGCCCGACCACCAGGTGATTCATGTCGTTCTGCTTGTCGCGCGGCTCGGTCGCGGCGTAGGTGGCGTAGGCGCCGTAGATGTCTTCCTGGTCCCAGCGCCCCACCACCGTCATGGTCGGCACCTTCAGCGGCCGGCCGGCCAGTACGCGGTCGACGGCCTGCTCCTGCCAGTAGCTGTCGTAGGCAGGGTGCTCGAAGATCTTCCTGGTGAAGTTGAGCTGGTCGACGCCGAACCGCTTGGCGAGATCCGCGGTCGAACCGGCCCGCAGCACCGTGTCGTAATCGTCGTAGACGCCGGTCGACAGCTGCACGCCTTCGCCGCGGGCGGCGGTCTGGCCGCCGATGTAATCGAGATTGTTGGTGCGGAAGGCGCCGTTCTGGAACCAGTCGTCGCCGCGCCAGCCGTCGACCATCGGGCTCATTGGCACCGCGGCCTTCAGCGCCGGATGCGGGTCGGCCAGCGCCATCAGCACCGTGAAGCCTTCGTACGACGAGCCGACCATGCCGACCTTGCCATTGCTTTGCGGGACATTTTTCACCAGCCAGTCGATGGTGTCGTAGGCGTCGGTGGCGTGGTCGACTTTCGTGTTGTTGAGCGGGCCGCGGATCGGCCGCGTCATCACGTAGTCGCCTTCCGATCCATGCTTGCCGCGCACGTCCTGGAACACGCGGATGTAGCCGGCGGCGACGAAGTTGTCATCGCCTTCCGGCAGCATCGACGCCATGCTCGGGCTGTGGTTGCGCGAAGCGCGCTTGGCCGCG
Organism: Massilia sp. TWR1-2-2; assembly: GCF_049897565.1. Lineage (NCBI taxonomy): Bacteria > Pseudomonadati > Pseudomonadota > Betaproteobacteria > Burkholderiales > Oxalobacteraceae > Massilia > Massilia sp. TWR1-2-2. The sequence goes on from NZ_JAFCWM010000031.1 coordinate 34,118, forward strand.
TTGTACGGCGTGCGGGTCAGCATCATCGGCGCGCGCGCGGCGTTTTTCGGCGTCACGATGACGGTGTAGAGCTTGACGCCGTCGCGCATCGGGATCATGACGACCTGCTTGACATAGTCGGCGCCGGGAACGAGCGCTTCGAACTTCTTGCTGGCGATGTCGGGCGCCATGGCGGCGGTCTGGGCAAAGGCCGGCGCATGCAGCGCCAACAGGATCAGGGAGAGCGACGACAACTTCAGCGTGACTGGGCAAGGCATTGAACTCTCCACGGGGATGGGTAAATACAAAAATTGCTAAATATCAACAATTGCGCTGAGCATATTAGCATTTCCGTGGCGGCGCGCCACCCCGCGCCGGCGCTCGCCTAGGCCATCGGCTGGAACGACTCGGCCTGCGCGATCGGCCAGTACAGGCCGAATACCGGCGGCAGGCGCCGCAGCTGATCCGGGTCGAGCAGTTCGCCGGCCGTCAGGTAGGGCAGCAGCGCCGACGCCAGCTTGACCTGGTTGGGCGAGACGCGCCGCACGATGTGGTGCGGCTTGAGCTGCGACGGGTGGGTCAGGCCGGCAGCGGCGATCAGTTCCGACAGCGCCTTCATCGTGTTCTGGTGGAAGTGGGCCACGCGCGCCGTCTTGTCCGGCACGTCGAGCGCCTTCTGGCGCTGGACGTCCTGGGTCGCCACGCCGGTCGGGCAGCGGTCGGTGTGGCACGTCTGCGACTGCACGCAACCGAGGGCAAACATGAAGCCGCGCGCCGAGTTGCACCAGTCGGCGCCGAGCGCGATGGTGCGGGCGATGTCGAACGCGGTGACGATCTTGCCGGACGCGCCGATCTTGATGCGCTCGCGCAGGCCGGCGCCAACCAGCGTGTTATGCACCAGCAGCAGCGCTTCCTGCAGCGGCGTGCCGACGTGGTCGGAGAACTCCACGGGCGCCGCGCCCGTGCCGCCTTCGCCGCCGTCGACGACGATGAAGTCGGGCGTGATGCCGGTTGCCAGCATCGCCTTGACGATGGCGAAAAACTCCCACGGGTGGCCGATCGCCAGCTTGAAGCCGGTCGGCTTGCCGCCCGACAGAACGCGCAGCCGGTCGACAAAATTGAGCAGGCCGACCGGCGTCGAAAAAGCCGAGTGGCTGGCAGGCGACAGGCAGTCGCGTCCCGCTGGCACGCCGCGCGCGGCGGCGATTTCGATCGTCACCTTGGCGCCCGGCAGGATGCCGCCCTGGCCCGGCTTGGCGCCCTGCGACAGCTTCACCTCGATCATCTTCACCTGCACCGAACTGGCGTTGGCGACGAAGCGCTCCTCCGAAAAGCTGCCGTCGTCGTTGCGGCAGCCGAAGTAGCCGGAACCGATTTCCCATACCAGGTCGCCGCCGTTGACGCGGTGGTACTGGCTGATGCTGCCTTCGCCGGTGTCGTGCATGAAGCCGCCGATCTTGGCGCCGGCGTTGAGTGCCAGGATGGCGTTGGCCGACAGCGAACCGAAGCTCATCGCCGAGATGTTGAAGACGCTCGCCTGGTAAGGCTGCGCGCGCGGGCAGTCCGGATGGTTGCCGATCTCGATGCGGAAGTTGTGGCCGGCGATGTCGGCCGGCCGGATCGAATGGTTGATCCACTCGTAGCCGGTCTGGTACAGGTCGAGCTGGGTGCCGAACGGGCGCTTGTCGGTTTCCACCTTGGCGCGCTGGTAGACGATGCTGCGCTGGTTGCGTGAGAACGGCCTGGCGTCGGTATCGTCTTCGAGGAAGTACTGGCGGATCTCGGGCCGGATCGATTCGAAGAAGTAGCGGAAGTGCGCCAGGATCGGATAATTGCGGCGCAGCGCCTGGCGCGTCTGCAGCAGGTCGATCACGCCGACCAGCGTCAGCGCGCCGCTCGGCACCGCCAGCCACCAGCTGTGCCCCGCGTGCAGCGTGGCGATCGCCAGCGACAGGACGAACACGAAGGCGGCGCTCAGCAAAGCGAGGTAGCGGGCGGGGAAGGACGGCATGCGCATACTCCTGGGATCAAGGCGCAACGAGTGTACTCCGTTTCCAGCGCGGCCATATCGGCCGCCCGGACCGCCGCCAACAATGCTAAGCTTGCGCCCATTCCCCTTGGCGAAAGCACACGATGATCGTTGTCCACCACCTCAACAATTCGCGCTCGCAGCGAATCCTCTGGCTACTCGAAGAACTGGGACTGGAATACGAGATCCGCAAATACCAGCGCGATCCGAAGACGATGCTCGCGCCGCCCGAACTGCGCGCCATTCATCCGCTCGGCAAGTCGCCCGTGATCACCGACGGCGACGCCACCGTGGCCGAATCGGGCGCCATCATCGAATACCTGCTCGAGCGCTACGGCAATGGGCGCTTCATCCCCGCCGCCGGCACGCCCGACAAGCTGCGCTACACCTACTTCCTGCATTACGCCGAAGGCTCGGCGATGACGCCGCTTCTGATGAAGCTGGTGTTCGACCGCGTCGAATCGAGTCCGATGCCGTTCTTTGTCAAGCCGATCGCGCGCGGCATCGCGCAAAAGGTCAAGGGCAGTTACATCATGCCGCAGATCGTCCAGCACCTTGCCTACCTCGAAGCCGAACTGGCCAAGGCGAAGTGGTTTGCCGGCGACGTCTTTACCGGGGCCGACGTGCAGATCAGCTTCGTGCTGGAAGCGGCCGCCTCGCGCGGCGGCCTTGGCGAAAAACATCCGAAGCTGATGGCTTTCCTCGACCGCATCCATGCGCGCCCGGCCTACGTGCGAGCACTCGAGCGCGGCGGGAAGTACGACTTCGTCAAATAGGAACGGCCAGATGGGCAAGCTGCTCGCCATCGACGGGCTCAATATCGTGCGGCGTGTGTACGAAGCGTCTCCCGAGCCCGATTCGGCCGACAAGGCCGCCGTCGCGCTGCGCCACGCGCTGTCGTCGTTTCGCAAGCTGCTGGCCGCGCACGAACCGAGCCACGTGCTGGCCGCGTTCGATTTCGGCGGACCCACCTGGCGCCACGAACTGTATCCGCGCTACCGCGAGCAGCGCGCGCCGATGCCATCGTTCCTGCGCGATGCGCTGCCGGGTTTTCACGCCAGCCTGGCCGGCGAAGGCCTGCATGTGCTGATGCTGCCCGGCGTCGAGGCCGACGACGTCATCGGCACCGGCGTGATGCGCTGGCTGTCGGAGGGGCGCGGTGAAGCGATCATTGCCTCCACCGACAAGGACCTGCACGGCCTGATCGCGCACGGCGCGCTGGTATGGGACCACTTCAAGGGCGAGTGGCACGACGACGCCTGGGTGCGCAACAAGTTCGGCGTCGCCCCGGAGCTGCTGGTCGACCTGCTGGCGCTGATGGGCGACGTCACCGACGGCGTGCCGGGGGTCTCGAAAGTCGGCATGAAGACCGCCGCCAAGCTGCTCAATGCCTACGGCGACGTCGACGCGGTGATGGCCGGCGCCGGCATCCTGAAGACGCCGGTCGGCGAGAGGCTGCGCGCCGAGCGTGAGATACTGGCGCTGTCGCGCAAGCTGGTGCAGCTGAAAATCGACGTGCCGCTCGGCGTGACGTGGAAGATGCTGGCATATGAATCGTTCTAGCGACGACCCGAAGCCGCAGCTGCCGGTGCGCCCGCACAGCGACGAGTGCTGCCGCAGCGGCTGCGTGCGGTGCGTGTTCGACCTGTACGACGAAGAACTGGCGCTGTACCGGGTGGCGCTCAAACGCTGGCAGGCGCGCCAGGACGCAAAGGGAAAACCGAATGATCACTGACACCGCGGGACGCTGCTCATGCTGAAAGCCGTCATCGTCGACGCCAGCGCGCTGTCGCGCGACCTGCTCAACACCGTGCTCAGCGAGGGCGGCTACGGCGTCGCCGGGCAGACCCACACCAGCAGCCAGGGCTACGCGCTGGCGCTCAAATTTCGCCCGCAGCTGATCTGCATCGCCCGCGAGCAGATGGACGACGGCGAGCAGATCGTCGAGCAGATCCGCGCCAACCTGCCAAAGACCATCATTTTCATGCTGTCGGGCGCGCTCGACGCCCCCACCTTGCAGGCGGCGCTGGCGCGCGGGGTGCAGGGCTTCATCGTCAAGCCGTTCAAGGCCGACGCGGTGCTCAAGACGATCCGCAGCACCGTGCTGGCGATGATCAGGAAGCAGCAGGGCTAGACGGACAGGCCGCGCGCTGGTCAACGCCTGCTATAATTCAGCCGATCTTTAAGGGTTTTTTCGTGCGTCGACTCATCTGCTTACTGCTGCTCGTATGCCTGCCCTTGCAAAGCTTTGCTATGCAAGGTGGCTCGCTGTTCGTCAGCGCGGGCGAAATTGAGTTCAGTGTGGCGCACGAGTCGGCGCACGAAGACGGCACCGAGCATCACCACGATGCCGATGGGGCGGTCCACTACGACCATTCGGACGAGTCGGCCCGGCATATCCACGACCATTCGTCGTCGCCACAACTGGCGTTCCTTGCTGCACCGTTGGCCGCGCTCGCGCCTCAACCAGCGAACCGCGCGACCGAGGACGCCATGGCCCGCTTCATCCCCGATCCCTTCCTCGACAGTCCCCTGCGTCCCCCTGCCGACGCCCTCGGTCAAGCTGCCGAGGGAGCACTGCACTCACCACTGAACTGATCGGCGCGCGGCGTTTTGCCGCGCCGGTGCGCTCGCCCTCGGTGATCCTGTTCGTCACCTGATGGAGTACCCATGCGCGCTTTTCGCCTGCACCTGATATTTGCCGTCGCCGTTATCGCCCTGTCGGGGCCGGCGGCGGCTGCCCCCGAAGGCGCCACCCTGGCCAGCGCCGTCGACAGCGCCTGGCTGCGCTCCGTCCCCGCGCGCACGCTCGAGGCGCGCCAGGGCGAAGTCGAGGCGGCCGGCGCCACCGCCCGTTCCTGGGTTGCCGCCTCGCCCACGCTGGGGCTGGCGCAGCGCTCGGACCGCTGGACCGATCAGCGCGACCAGCGCGAATCGGAAGTGTCGCTGTCGGCGTCGGTATGGCTGCCCGGCCAGAAGGCGGCACGCGAGACGCTGGCCGCGCGCAGCACCGAAGAACTGGCCGCGCAGCTTCGCCAGGCCAGGTTGGCCGTCGCCGGCGAAGTGCGCAACCGCGCATGGGAAGCGGCCGCCGCCGAGGAGGTCCTGATCGAAAAGCGCGACCACCTGCAGCACCTGCAAGAGCTGGCCGAGGAAGTGCAGCGCCGCGTCAAGGCCGGCGACCTGGCGCGCAGCGACGGCCTGCTGGCGCAACAGGAAGCGCTCGGTGCGCGCATCGACATGACGCAGGCGGCGACGAAGGCGAGCGAAGCGCTGGCCCGCTTCCGCGTGCTGACCGGTCTGCGCGAGCTGCCGCGGCTCGAGCCCGAGCCGATTGCGGACGTCGCCGAACCGTTCAATGCGCGCCTGGGCGCCGCGCGCGCGTCCGAACGGCGGGCGGAGGCCGCGCTGCGGGTTGCCGAGGCCACCCGCAGTGCGCCGCCGACGATCGGCCTGTCGTACCGCCACGAGCAGAAAGGCGCCCTGCCGGCGCCCGAGCGCAGCGTCGGCGTCGCCCTGCAGATCCCGCTCGGCAGTGCGGCGCGCAACCGCCCCGTCGAGGCGCTGGCGCAGACCCAGATCGCCACCGCCGCGGCCGAGGCAGCGCAGGCGCAGGCCGGCATCGACGCCGACGTCGGCCACGCGCTGGAACAACTGTCGAACGTGCGCGAGGCGCTCGAAGCGGCCGTCGCGCGCGCCGCGGCTCTGCGCGAACACGCCGCCCTGATCGACAAGGCGTTCCGCGTCGGCGAGCGCGGCCTGGCCGAAATGCTGCGCGCCCGCATCCTGTCGCACGAAGCCGGCATGGCGGTGCGCCAGCAGCGCGTCGCGCTTGGCCTCGCGCACGCCCAACTCAATCAAGTCCGAGGAATCCTGCCATGAAACTGCTGTCCCTGATGCTGGTCGCGATGCTGGCGATCGCGCCCGTCCATGCTTCGCCCGGCGCCCACGGGCCGAACGGCGAGCACCTCGACGGTCCCGCCGCGGCGGCGAACGGTGGCGCCGCGCCGCGCGTTGAAACCTTCAGCGAGGCGTTCGAACTGGTCGGCCAGCTGTCGGGCGGCGAACTGTCGGTGCTGATCGACCGCTACGAGACCAACGAGCCGGTGCTCAAAGGCCAGCTCGAGGTGCAGTACAAGAACCTGAAGGCCAAGGCGACCTTCCATGCCGACATGGGCGACTTCTCGTTCGACGACGCCCGGCTGCTCAAGGCGCTTTCGGCGCCCGGCAAGCACGCGCTGCTGTTTACACTGGTTGCCGGTGAAGAGAGCGATCTGCTGGAAGGCACGCTCGTTGTCGCCGCCCCGGCGCCGCACGACGATCACGGCGCCCCTGCCTGGCGCTGGTGGCTAGGTGGCGCGCTGCTGGCAACCATTCTGCTCGCTGCCGTGATTGTCCGCACCCGCGCGCAACGCAAGGATAAATGAAATGAACAAGCTTACCAACTACCTCGCGGCCTGCCTGCTGGCCGCCGTCGCCGTCGCGGCGATCGCCTCGCCCGGAGCGCATGGCCCCAACGGCGAGCACCTCGACGCGCAGGCGGCCGGCAGCGCCGGCGCGCTGGCGCGGCTGCCCGACGGCAGCGTCAATGTGCCCAAGCTGGCCCAGCGCCGCATGGCGATCCGCACGCTGATGACGCAGCAGGGCGAATATCCGCACACGGTCGAATTGAATGGCCGCGCCGGCATGGATCCGAATTCCGGCGGCCGCGTACAGGCGCCTTTTTCGGGCAGCATCGAGCCCGGCCCGGGCGGCCTGCCGGTGGCGGGCCAGCAGGTGCGCAAGGGCCAGGTGCTGGCGCGCCTGCGTCCTGTGGCCAGTGCGATCGAACGCGGCAACCAGGCCGCCCAACTGGCTGAACTGAACGCGAATCGCGGCCTGCTCGAGCGGCGGGTGCGCCGTCTCGAGTCGCTCGAAGGCGTCGTGCCGGCCCGGGAGGTCGAGGCGGCGAGGGCGGAGCTGGCCGGCACCATCGGCCGCCAGCGTGCGGTCGCCGCGTCGATTGGCAGCGCCCAGCCGATCGTCGCGGCGGCATCCGGCGTCATCGCCAGCGCGAGTGTGCGCAACGGCCAGATCGTCGAATCGCGCGACGTCCTGTTCGAGATCGTCGATCCGCGCCGGCTGCTGGTCGAGGCGACATCGACCGACGTGACCCTGGCCGGCCGCATCGGCAGCGCGACCCTGGTGCAGGCGCCGGACGTGGCGCTGACCTTGCTGGGCGGGGCCATCGCCTTGCGCGACGGCGCCTTGCCGCTGAACTTTCGCGCCACAGGCAAGGACCTCGCGCTGGCGGTCGGCCAGCCGGTCACCGTCCTCGTCAAGCTCAATACCACCGTGAAGGGCATCGCCCTGCCGGCCGAGGCGCTGGCCCGCAACCCGGCCAACGAGACGGTGGTCTGGATCAAGTCCGGCGCCCAGCGCTTCATCGCGCTACCGGTGGAGGCCAGCGCGCTCGATGGACGCACGGTGGTGGTGACGAAAGGGCTGACCGCCGACAACCGTGTGGTTGTCTCCGGCGCCGCGCTGATCAACCAGATCAGGTAAGCGGCCCATGTTCAACTACATCGTTCGCTTCAGCCTGAGGAACCGCCTGCTGGTGCTGGCCGCCGCACTGCTGTTGATGCTGTACGGCGCCTTCACCGCCTGGCACACGCCGGTCGACGTCTTCCCCGATTTGAACAAGCCGGTGGTGACGGTGCTCACCGAAGCCGGCGGCATGGCCCCGGAAGAGGTCGAGCAGCTCGTCTCGTTCCCGCTTGAGACCACGCTCAATGGCATGCCGGGCGTGACGCGCGTGCGGTCGGTGTCGGGCGTCGGCCTGTCGATCGTCTACGCCGAGTTTGACTGGGGCACCGACCCGTACCGCAACCGCCAGCTGGTCGCCGAACGGATCGCGCTGGTCAAGGAACAACTGCCGGGCAAGATCGCGCCGATGATGGGACCGGTGTCGTCGATCATGGGCGAAGTGATGCTCATCGCGCTGCCGATCGACGTCACCGCGACCGACCCGATGAAGGCGCGCGAGTACGCCGACTTCGTGCTGCGACCACGCCTGCTGTCGATCGCCGGCGTGTCGCAGGTCGTGCCGATCGGCGGCGAGGTGCGCCAGCTGCGCGTCGAGCCCGATACGGCGCGCATGGCCCAGTTCGGCGTCACGCTCGAGCAGGTCAGCGCGGCGCTGCGCGGCTTCGCCGCCAATACCAGCGGCGGCTTCATTGACCTCAACAGCCGCGAATACCTGATCCGCAACCTCGGGCGAACCAACCGGCTCGACGACCTGAAGGGGCTCGCCGTCGCTTACCGCAACGGCGCGCCGGTGCTGCTCGAACAGGTCGCCGGCGTGCGCTATGCGCCTGCGTTCAAGCGCGGCGACGCCGGCATGAACGGCAAGCCGGCCGTTATCGTCAGCGTGCAAAAGCAGCCCGCCGCCGACACCGTGCGCCTGACGCGCGACATCGAAACGGCGCTCGCTGAACTCAAGCCCGGGCTGCCGGCCGGCCTGGCCGCGCCGGTGGTGCTGTTCCGGCAGGCGAACTTCATCGAAGCGTCGATCGGCAATGTCGTCGAAGCATTGCGCGACGGCGCGCTGATGGTCGCGGTGGTGCTGTTTGCCTTCCTCCTCAGCGTGCGCACCACGCTAATTTCGCTGGTCGCCATTCCGCTGTCGCTGGCGCTCACGGCGCTGGTGTTCCATATGCTCGGGCAGTCGATCAACGTGATGACCCTGGGCGGCCTGGCGATCGCCATCGGCGAACTGGTCGACGACGCCGTCGTCGACGTCGAGAACATCCTGCGGCGCCTGAAGCAGCGTTCTGAGAGCGGCATGTCGGTGATCGAGGTGATCTGGCGCGCGTCGGTCGAGGTCCGATCCGGCATCGTCTACGCGACCGTCATCGTGGTGCTGGTGTTCGTGCCCCTGTTCGCGCTGCCCGGCATCGAAGGCCGGCTGTTCGCCCCGCTGGGGATCGCCTACATCGCCTCGATCCTGGCGTCGATGCTGGTATCGATGACGGTCACGCCGGTGCTGGCCTACTACCTGCTGCCGCGCATGAAGCGGCTGCACCAGGGCGACACGGCGCTGATCCGGCGCCTGAAGTCGTGGGACGGCGCCGCCTTGCAATGGTCGTTTGCCCGCGTGCGGCCGATCCTGGCGGCGGCGCTGATCGTGGTGCTGGCCGCCGCCGCGTCGGTGCCGTTCTTTCCGCGCGCCTTCCTGCCGGCCTTTAACGAGGGTTCGCTGGTGATGGGAATGACTTTCGCGCCCGGCACCTCGCTGGCCGAAGCGAACCGCATGGGCGCGCTCGCCGAAACGCTGATCGGCCAGGTGCCGGAGGTGACCAAGGTCGGGCGCCGCACCGGCCGCGCCGAACTGGACGAACACGCCGAGGGCGTGCACTCGTCCGAGCTCGACGTCGACCTGAAGCCGTCGCCGCGCAGCCGCGAGGAGATCATGGCGAGCATCCGCGCGCAGCTGGCGGCGATCCCGGCGTCGGTGGCGATCGGCCAGCCGATCTCTCACCGGCTCGACCACCTGCTCTCCGGCGTGCGCGCGCAGGTGGCTCTGAAAATTTACGGCGACGATATCGACACCTTGCGCGCGCTGGCCGACGGCCTGCGCCAGCGCCTGTCGACGGTCGACGGTCTGGTCGACCTGTCGGTCGAACGCCAGGTGCTGATCCCTCAGATCAAGGTGCGGATCGACTATCGCAAGGCGGCCCAGCATGGCCTGGCTCCCGGCCAGGTCCTCGGCGCGCTCGAGTCGCTGGCCGAAGGCACGCGGGTGACCCAGATCATCGACGGCGCTCGCCGCTTCGACCTGGTCGTGCGCCTGGCCGATGCGCGCCGCTCGCCGCAGGACCTGGCGCGCGTGATGATCGACAGCCCGGCCGGCCCGGTCCCGCTGTCGTCGATCGCGACGATCGAGGAGGGCGACGGCCCGAACCAGATCGGCCGCGAGAACGGCCGCCGCCGCATCGTCGTGTACGCCAATACCGACGGCTCGAACATGTCGCGCATCATCGGCGACGTGCGCAGCCGCGTGGCGGCGACCACGCTGCCGGGTGGCTACTTCATCAGCGTCGAGGGCCAGTTCCAGGCCCAGGAACAGGCGCAGTTACTGATGGTCGGGCTGGCGCTGGCGTCGCTGACGCTGATTTTCCTGGTGCTGTATTCGCGCTACCGCTCTTCCACGCTGGCGCTCGTCATCATGGGCAACATACCGTTCGCGCTGGTCGGCAGCGTGATCGCGATGTGGATCGCCGGCGTCGCGCTGTCGGTCGCGTCGATGGTCGGCTTCATCACGCTGGCCGGCATCGCCACCCGCAACGGCATCCTGAAGGTCAGCCACTACGTCAACCTGTGCAAGTTCGAAGGCGAGACGTTTGGCTGGCCGATGATCGTGCGCGGCTCGCTCGAACGCCTGACGCCGGTGGTGATGACGGCGCTGGTGGCGGCATGCGCGCTGCTGCCGCTGCTGCTGGCGGCGGACACGCCCGGCAAGGAGATCCTGCACCCGGTCGCGGTCGTCATTTTCGGTGGCTTGATCAGTTCGACGATCCTCGATTCGCTGCTGACGCCCTTGATCTTCTGGCTGGTCGGGCGCCGGCCGCTGGAGGCGCTGGTGGCGTCGTCCGAGACCGACGCATATTAGATATTATTAGGGCCGAGCGGCGGCGCCCATATTCGAGCCGCCGCATTTTTGGAGAACAGCATGAACAAAGCAATCGCACTCACGACGTTGGCATTCAGCCTGGCCCTGGGCGGACAAGCGCAGGCGCACGGCAGCAAGGCGAAACATGGCGGCATCGTGCAAAGCTCGGGGGACTTGTCGTTCGAACTGGTCAGCAAGGATGGTGTTGCCACCATCTACGTCGACGACCATGGCAAGGACCTGGCGACGGCCGGCATGAGCGGCTCGCTGACGGTGCTGCAGGGCGCCAGCAAATCGGTGCTGCCGCTCGCAGCGTCCGGCGCCAATACGCTGGTTGCCAAAGGCGTCAGCCTGGCGCGCGGCAACAAGGCAGTTGCGTCAGTCACGTTCGCCAACAAGGACGTGGTCAGCGTGCGTTTTTCGGTAAAGTAAGTCGTTCTTCCGCCCCTGAGAGGCCCCGATGCAGCAAGGTGTTCTTTATGCGTTGATGGCAGCCATTTTATTTGGCGCCAGTGCGCCCTTTGCGAAAACGCTGCTTGGCGAAATGGCGCCGATGATGCTGGCCGCGCTGCTTTACATTGGCAGCGGGATCGGCCTGGTCGCGTGGTACGGCGCCCGCAGGCTCGCCGGCAAGGCAGCGGGCGAGCGTGCCGACCGGCTGATGGCGCGCGACTGGCCCTGGCTGATGGGCGCGACCGTATTCGGCGGCATCCTCGGACCGGTCTTGCTGATGGCCGGCCTGGCCACCACCGCGGCGTCGACAGCCTCGCTGCTGCTTAATACCGAGGGCGTATTCACCGCGGCGCTGGCGTGGTTCGCCTTCAAGGAGAATTTCGATCGCCGCATCTTCATCGGCATGCTGCTCATTGTCGCCGGCAGCGTGGTGCTGAACTGGCCGAGCGGGCCGCTGGGCGGCGTGCCGTGGTCGGGCCTGGCCATCCTCGGCGCCTGTCTGTGCTGGGGCATCGACAACAACTTGACGCGCAAGATATCGGCCAGCGATGCAGTGCAGATTGCCGCCGTCAAGGGGCTGGTCGCCGGCAGCGTCAACCTGGCGCTGGCGTTCATGCTGGGCCAGGCGCCGCCTCCGCTCACTACCACGCTGGTCGCTGCCTTGCTGGGATTTTGCAGCTATGGGCTGTCGCTGGTGTTGTTCGTGCTCGCCTTGCGCCATCTGGGCACGGCGCGCACCGGTGCGTATTTCGCCGTCGGGCCGTTCATCGGCGTGGCGCTGTCGCTGGTGCTGCTGGGCGAAACCCCTGGAGCGGCGTTCTGGCTGGCGGCTGTGCTGATGGCGGCCGGTATCTGGCTGCACCTGACCGAGCGCCATGAGCACGCGCACACGCACGAGCCGATGGCGCACGCGCACGCGCATCATCACGACGCGCATCACCAGCACGAACACGACGACGGCGGGGACGGCGCCGCGCCGCACACGCACGCGCATGCACACACTGAACTGACGCACGGGCACGCGCATACGCCGGATATCCATCACCGGCATGGTCACTGAGCCGGCGCGATGACCGGCGCTACCGCCTGGACAAATCAGGCGGTCTGTTTCCGGCGGCGGTGCAGGAAGCCAAGCACGCCAAGCGCCGCAAATGCCAGCGGCAGGGTGCCCGGCTCAGGCACGTTGACCGCATCGATCGACGTGACGGAGCCACCGTTCACGCGGCGGAACGTACCGCAGTTGTTGCATTCGTAAGTACTGGCGATATTGATGAGGTTCGTTCCGCCGGCATCCGTGAATGGGGCCAGGAAGGAAAAATTAAAAACGCGGCGGCCGTCGGTCGTGATCAGGGTGAAATTGTTCGGACCGGCCCCGCCGCCAAAGTACAGGCCGCTATTTGCCTGATTCCAGTTGAACGCCGACATGATTCCGGGGCGGGTGGCGATGCTGTAGCCGGATGACTTGTGTGTCGCCGCGTCGAATACAAAGCTGCCGGCGGCAGAGGTGCCATCGGTGAAAGTTACGTTTTGCAAGGCATAGGTGATCGGCGTAGCCTGCGCGGGAAGCATCGCGCTCAAGAGTACGACGGCGGCAAAGACGGATGCTGACAGGAATTTCTTGTTCATTATATTTTTCCAGGTTAGTTTTAGACTGCTCGGACAGTAGAGCAGTAATCGTGCCAACCGGAAATTCATATTGATTTCAAGAACTTACAAATTCGCAGCAGTAACACCGCGACCAGCATGTAAAGAAAACCGACAGCCAACCATGGCGCTACACCGCGGTGACGCTGTCGATGATGCCGCCGCCGAGGCAGACGTCGCCGTCGTACAGCACCGCCGACTGGCCGGGCGTCGCTGCCCACTGCGGATCGTCGAAGCGCAGCTCGAAGCGGTCATCGCCATTCGGCACGATGGCGCAGGCGACGTCGGCCTGGCGGTAGCGCGTCTTGGCCGCCATCAGGCGCGCTTCGGGCGCCACGCCGGCCACCCAGCTCGCCTGCGCCGCAACCAGCGACGACGACAGCAGCCACGGATGGTCATGTCCCTGCACGATGTACAGGGTGTTGTTCTCGATGTCCTTGCGCGCGACGAACCATGGCTCGCTGGTACCGTCGGCGTTGCGGTGGGATTTCAGGCCGCCGATGCCGATGCCCTTCCTCTGGCCGAGCGTGTAGAACGACAGCCCGACATGCTCGCCGACGGTGGTGCCGTCATCGAGCTTCATCGGACCCGGCTTGTACGACAGGTAGCGGTTCAGGAAATCGCGGAACGGCCGCTCGCCGATGAAGCAGATGCCGGTCGAATCCTTCTTCGCCGCGTTCGGCAGCGCCAGTTTTTCGGCCAGTTTGCGCACTTCGGTCTTCGGGATTTCGCCCAGCGGGAACAAGGTCTTGGATAACTGCGCCTGGTTCAGCCGGTGCAGGAAGTAGCTCTGGTCCTTGGTGGCGTCGACCGCCTTGAGCAGCTCGAACTTGCCGGCGTTTTCGCGCACGCGCGCATAGTGGCCGGTGGCGATCAGGTCGGCGCCGAGGTGCATCGCATGGTCGAGGAAAGCCTTGAACTTGATCTCGGCGTTGCACAGCACGTCCGGGTTCGGCGTGCGGCCGGCCTGGTACTCGCGCAGGAATTCGGCGAACACGCGGTCCTTGTACTCGGCGGCGAAATTGACCGCCTCGATGTCGACGCCGACCACGTCGGCCACGCTGGCCGCGTCGATCCAGTCCTGGCGCGAGGAGCAGAATTCGGAATCGTCGTCGTCTTCCCAGTTCTTCATGAACAGGCCGATCACTTCGTAGCCCTGTTCCTTCAGCATCCACGCCGCCACCGAGGAGTCGACACCGCCCGACATCCCGATCACGACTTTTTTCTTGCTCATGTCACGTCCGTCTTTAAAGTAAGCCCGCCCTCGAAGACCGAGGCGTGGGTGTGCAGCAGCGCCAAAGGGGCGCGCAGGCCGGCCAGGTAGTCGTCGACGCAGCGCAGCACGATCGGGCTGCGGTGGCGCTCTTCGCAGGCGGCGATTTCGTCGCGCGTCATCCACAGCGTGCGGATGATGCCGTGATCGAGCGGCACGTCGTGCTCCATGCCGGGCGTGCCGCAAAAGGTGAAGCGCAGGTACGTCACGTCGGTGCCGCGCCGCTTGGAGGTGTAGCGCGACATGTACATGCCCACCAGCGCCGTCGGCGTGAAGTCGTGCGCCGTCTCTTCGAGCACCTCGCGCACCACCGCCTGTTCGAGCGACTCGTGCGGATCGAGGTGGCCGGCCGGCTGGTTCAGCTTCACGCCTTCGCTGGTCTCTTCTTCGATCAGCAGAAAGCGGCCATCGCGTTCGATGACGGCGGCGACGGTGACGGACGGTTTCCAGGTATTCGGCATGGGCACTCTTTCGAAATGAGCCGACATTCTACCTTGGCGCCGCCGCGTGCGCCCGCAGTCCGGCTAAGAGTGGAATTTGAAAGTTGGCTGCGGGCGGCGGTTGGGCGCAGGGACACCTAACTTGCTCGGCATAACGAAATCATGTTGGGGCCTTTAGCAATAGCGTAAATGGCCTCTGCCTTAACAGAGACAAATTCCTTGCCTGCGCGGCGTTGCTCCTTCGTGCACACTGGAATTGCACCCGCGATTTCTGTAAACCGCTGCAGCGTTCGCGTATTTGTATCGATAGTTCCATCGTTAAAGCCAACTGCCCGATACGCCGCTTTCGTGTAATGGTAGGTCGCGAGCGCCGCACCAAAGAAAATCAATCCTGCCGCCACTGCAAGTCCAAACTTTGGCGTCAATTGCATGAGACCACCTCCGAATTACACAGGCCGTTGCAACTCACGGTGAGTTATGGCTTGGTTCGTGTCCGACGACGCCAGTCAACCGACCACTTACTCAACCTGCTGACTCGCTGCAAGGAGCCAGGCCAAATACCTAAATGGCCCCTCTCGCTCGCGCTAAATATGCCCTCAACAAGGACGTACCCATTATTTAGCTTCGCGGACGACCGCAGTTGAGAGTCCGTTAGGTCGATCGAAATCCCGTTTTGAAGTATCGCCTTTTCGAAGTCTTCACGGTGGAGATAAACAGCATTTCCTTCGAATTCCAAACGCAAGAACCCGATTACATGGACTGATTGGCCATCGAATCGTTGCGGATCGGCAATTAACTGAATCATAGACACATGTTTTGGTTGGTCAGCATGGGCCAAACCTAACAATCCAAGGTACAACAATACAGCCACATATATAGGCCTCATCTCATCCTCAGGAAAGGAATTAAAATACAAACTTAATTTTCGTTTTCATAGATTACCTATTCTGCCGCGCACGTAAAGCGCGCACTGATTCTACGGCGGCTCGATCCGTCTCAGCAGCTTCTGGATTGATGGTTTGGATCTCGGACAACAGCCTGTCAACCTCTGCATCAGCGGTATCAAAATGCATCAAAATCGAGACCAGTTCCCCTTTCGCATCAGCATGTGGGCATTTAGACGCCAAGCGATACCATCTTATCGCTTCGTTTGTGTTTCGCGTAGCAAACACGTGATGACGTCCAAGTCTGTATGCCGCTTTGCAGTCTCCCGATTGGGCTGCTTTTGCGAGACCGCCGTACACGGGCTCCTCAATGCGGTACTTCCCAGCGGGACTATCCTCCACGCGGACCTTGTCTTGTGTGGATATATTAACGAAAATTCCCAATGTCGCGATTAAGACCGAACTGGCTATTACGATAACCGCACCTGTTTTCATTATTTACTCCGTAGTCGACCGGTCGCCCAGGGCTCGCCCGCGAGATTCCCGATACTCCAGCGAGGCCACCCGTCTGAGCGCGCGGTTCGGTAAGCGGATTAGTTTTTAGACTTCCTGCGTCGATTTAGCGCCGGGGAAACGCTTCACTCTTATACGAATTTTTCTCAAGGCAATACTGAACTTTCGTAGGATATTGATTTCGGCAAAAATTAACCCACAGCAGCTGAATATTTTTCCGTTCAACATTGCGCTCCACCGGATTTGCACTGTCGTAACGGGATCCGATATCTTGATGAGTAATTTCTTGAAGGATGATTGAGAGCGCGTCGTGAACAACTTCGGCTTCATAGTTGGCTACCGTCTCGTGCACATGCGGATTGCTGGCGGGCAGACTTATTTGCGGGTTCGGGGGGGGCGCATATCAATCCACCCAAGTTAGCCGATTTCAACAATTTTTCTGACTCATTGCCTTGTGCGGTTTTTGGTCTTGCTTCCGCGGTTTCGAGAGATTTTCACGATGTCGATAGGTCCTTCCAGCGAT